>JARGGF010000261.1 GCA_029210905.1 Bacteroidales bacterium
AGTAAAGGATTTTAAAAAAATAAAAAATATATGCTTTGCAAAGCCCATTGTGAAATAAACCAATGCCGTTTCGTTTATTTCCCCCCTCTTTACGCAAGTAGAGAGGGGGTGACTCACAAGGTGAGGCGGGGGTGAGTCAATAGAAGCATAAAAAATTACTTGTTAACTTTTAAATGCGATTGCCCTGCCAAAAAAATCAAACGCTTTGCCAAAAGAAATAATATCACTATGTTTGCACCCACAAAAGTGGAAAGATTTGATTGATTGCAACCACCTAAAAAATGCTAAAAAATGTTTGCCTTCCAATCTGCTTTCGTTAGATAATAAATTTATTATTAAACATTTAAGAAAAAAACTATGTCATATTTATTTACTTCTGAATCTGTGTCCGAAGGACATCCGGATAAAGTTGCCGATCAGATATCTGATGCATTGCTAGATGAATTTTTAAGGCAAGATCCTAATTCTAAGGTTGCTTGTGAAACATTGGTTACCACTGGTTTAACGGTGTTAAGTGGTGAGGTAAAAACCAATGCCTATGTTGATGTCCAAAAAGTTGCGCGTGACGTTATTCGGAAAATTGGATATGTGAAAGCCGAATACCAGTTCGATGCAGATTCTTGTGGAGTGTTATCCGCTATTCATGAACAATCATCAGATATTAACCAGGGTGTTGAGCGCGAGAAGAAAGAAGAACAAGGTGCTGGTGATCAGGGAATGATGTTTGGGTATGCGATTAACCAAACCGATAATTACATGCCTATTCCTTTGTATTTATCTCATTTATTGTTGGTTGAATTAGCAGTAATCCGTCGCGAAGGAAAACAAATGACTTACCTGCGTCCTGATTCAAAATCACAAGTTACCGTTGAATATGAAGAAGATGGATCACCTTTAAGAATTGATACCATTGTTATTTCTACACAGCATGATGATTTTGCAAAGCCTGAAAACGATTCAAAAGAAGCACGCAAAAAGGCTGATGATATCATGTTAAACCAGATATACGAGGATGTTAAAAATATTTTAATCCCAAGAGTAATTCCTCAGTTACCTGAAAAATTGCAGAAATTATTTAAAGGTGAAATCCGTTACTTGGTTAATCCCACAGGAAAATTTGTTATTGGCGGCCCACATGGCGATACAGGTTTAACCGGTCGTAAAATTATTGTTGATACTTACGGCGGTAAAGGAGCACACGGTGGTGGTGCTTTCTCCGGAAAAGATTCTTCAAAAGTTGACCGTTCTGCAGCTTATGCTACAAGGCATATTGCAAAAAACCTTGTTGCTGCTGGAGTAGCTAGTGAAGTTCTTGTTCAGGTTGCTTATGCAATTGGTGTTGCACAGCCAGTAGGTTTATTTATTAATACTTATGGAACCGCTAAAGTAAATAAAAGCGATTCTGAAATAGGAAAAATGGTTAACGAAATATTTGACCTGCGCCCTGCTAAAATAGTGGAGCGTTTTGGATTAACAAATCCTGTCTTCCTTCCAACAGCTTCGTATGGTCATATGGGACGTGAGCCTTACTCCGAAAAAGTATTGATTGGCCAAAACGGCAAGCAAGAACTTAAAGAAGTTGAGTTTTTCGCCTGGGAAAAACTAGACTATGTTGATAAAATTAAAGCAAAGTTCGGAATCTAATCTGTTGATATACAGTCGTTAACATAATGTATTATAGGAAGGTGCTTATTGGAATTATTCAGTAGGCACTTTTTTTTGATTGCACTTCTATTTTTATATAGGAAGTAGTATAATAAATAATTGTCTTATCAGAAAGAGATATTCTGAATATAAAAAAAGACGCTGTTTAGCGTCTTTAATAAAGGTATATTTCATTTATTTAAAACTCAATAAATATCCTCCTCCAGATTTTCATAAGTTTCAATAGTATTATCTTCTTCTTTGTATTTACTACAATCTATTTCAATACCATCCATTGATTCAGGTCTCGGAAATCTATCCTGGCTTATTTCCAGTGTCTTGTCCCTGTAAACCCTTTGCATGTATAACGTCCAAATTGGCAGCGCCATAGAAGAGCCCTGTCCATAGTAGCCTGAGCCAAATCTTATGCTTCGTTCTTCGCCACCAACCCAAATGCCTGTTACTAAATTGGGTACACAACCAATAAACCAGCCATCAGAATTATCGTTTGTGGTTCCGGTTTTTCCCGCAATCTCATTGGTTAATTTATACTCACGCCAAATTCTGGTACTGGTTCCCATTTCAACAACACCCTTCATCATATGTATCATTCTGTAGGCAGTACCTTCGCTGATTACTTCCCTTTTTTTAGGCTTGAAAGTTTTAAGAATGTTTCCGTTTTTGTCTTCAATCCTGGTTACAAATATTGGCTCAACATAAACCCCTTGATTTACAAAAGTTCCATATGCACCAACCATCTCAGAAAGCTTTACTTCAGCAGCACCAACACAAATGGAATACACTTCCGGAATGTAGCTTTTAATACCCATCTTTTTTGCTAGGTCAATTGCAATGGCTGGACTGTATTGTTTTAATATCCAGGCAGAAACCTGGTTTAATGAGGCAGCAAGACCTTGCTGCAAAGTAATCATTTTACCATTTAGCCTTTCACTCGATGAAAATCTTGGCGTGTATTCAGGCTCTCCATTTGGCATGGGGAAACTAACTGGCACATTGGGTATTTTATGACAGGGAGAATATCCCCCTGGCATCATGGCCATGGTGTAAATTATTGGTTTAAAGGTAGATCCAACCTGCCTTCGGGCCAGCATAACATTATCATATTTAAAATGGTAATAATCAATATCTCCCACATAAGCTCTTACATAACCAGTCTGCGGTTCCATTGACATTAAACCTGCATGCAAAAAGAATTTGTAATACCTGATTGAGTCCATTGGCGTCATTACAGTGTCAATATCACCAGCCCAGGAGAACACACGCATATGTGTAGGTGTTCTGAAATTTTTAACAATAGCTGCAGAATCGTATTTGGCTTCTCTCAGTACGCGGTACCTTTCACTCCTTATCATGGCCATATAATAGATTTTGCCTATTTGTTTATCGGTAACCTTCCAGTCAAACGGAGCCTTACTTTTTCCTTTTTTCTGACTAAAGAACAGAGGTTGAAGATAACCACCCATGTGTTCTTTTGTGGCCTCTTCAGCATACTCTTGCATGCGGGAATTAATGGTGGTATAAATTTTTATGCCATCATTATATAAATTATAGGTATCACCATTTGGTTTTTTAGTTTTATGGCACCAGCCATATATCTCGTTATCAGCCCATTGAGTAGAATCTTCCTTAAATAGATCATAGGCATTGCTCCCATAGTTTTCACGCTTTGGTTCATTGGCAGTTAATACCTGTTTTAAGTATTCTCTGAAATAGGTTCCAACTCCTTGTGTATGAGATTGTACCTTATAATTTAGTTTAAGTGGTAATTTTATTAATGAATCGTATTGTTGTTCAGTAATATAACCGTATTTTTTCATCTGGTAAAATACCACATTATTTCTACGGTTAATTGAGTTTTCCGGATTTCTCACCGGACTGTAAAGTGTTGGTGCATTTACTACTCCTACAAGAAGGGCGGCTTGCGCCATATCTAAAGAATCAGGGTTGCAACCAAAAAACGTACGCGATGCTGCTTTAATTCCATAAGTCATACTTCCAAAGGGAACCGTATTAAAATACATGGCAAGAATTTCCTCTTTGGTATAATTTCGTTCCAGTTTAACAGCAATTACCCATTCTTTAAATTTAGTAAATGTCAAAACCATTTTTCTTCCAATGGCAGACCTGTTTTTTGTATCCCTGGGGAATAAATTTTTGGCAAGTTGCTGCGTAATGGTACTTCCTCCTCCACTACCACTGTCGCCTAATATTATTGTTTTGAATATCACGCGCATTAAGCTCCAACCATCAATACCAGCATGATCATAGTATCTGATATCTTCAGTAGCTACCAATGCATTTACCAGGTGGGTAGGTAAATTTTCAAATTCAACAATTGTTCTGTTTTCATTAAAATAATACTTACCCAGTAATTCCTGATCTGCCGAAAAGACCTCAGATGCCAAATTGCTTTTTGGATTCTCAAGCTCCTTAAAATCAGGCATATAGCCCAAGTTGTCAGGAAGAAAGTTCATACTGCCGGTAGCAATCATAGTAAAAAGAACTATGACAAAAATAACCGGAATGGCAAAAAGTATCCAAAATGTTTTAATGGCCCTCTTTTTTTGTATATCAGTCATGATGTAAAAATGTCATGTTTACTTAACTGCAAAGATAGAAATAAATTTAATATCCAAATCCTGGAGCTTTATTATCTATAGTTCATAATAATTTTTAAAATTCTTTCAAATATTTTAATGTGATAAATTATTCACTAAAAACTCAATGCTCACATTGAATTCGATGCATATTATAAGGTATCATTTTTCTATTAATATTTGCTCAATATGTGTTTTAAGTCAAAAAAATTTTGAACTTAGGCATGTAATTTCTTTATTTTGTGCATTTTTCACAGCCAGAAATTTTAAAATAATGGAAGAAAATTTAGTAATAGTGGAGTCACCGGCGAAAGCAAAAACAATAGAAAAGTTTTTGGGAAAAAATTTCATTGTTAAATCAAGCAATGGACATATTCGCGATCTGACCAAGAAGGATTTTGGCATTGATATTTCAAATAATTTTGCCCCCATATATGAAATTACCCCTGATAAAAAGAAAATTGTTACGGAATTAAAGAAGCTTGCAAAGCAGTCAAAACTCGTATGGCTTGCTTCCGATGAAGACCGCGAGGGAGAGGCAATAGCATGGCATTTGTTTGAAACTCTTGGATTAAAAAAAGAAAATACCAAACGCATTGTATTTCACGAAATTACAAAAGAGGCAATTAACAATGCCATAAAAAATCCACGCTCAATAGATGAACATCTTGTCTCTGCCCAGCAGGCCAGAAGAATCCTGGATCGACTTGTAGGTTTTGAATTGTCCCCGGTATTATGGAGAAAGGTAAAACCTTCATTATCAGCTGGAAGAGTTCAATCTGTAGCAGTGCGTTTAATTGTGGAGCGCGAAAGGGAAATACATGCCTTTAAATATGAATCAGCTTTCAAAATTACTGCTCTTTTTGATGTTGTTGACAATAAGGGGAAAAAAGTTAAACTGGCTGCTGATTTTCAGGACAGGCTAACTTCTGGAAAAGAAGTTGAAGATTTTTTAAAAGCTTGTATTAAGGCAACTTTTTTTGTATCCGATGTTCAAAAAAAGCCCTCCAAAAGAACACCTGCAGCTCCTTTTACTACTTCTACGCTGCAGCAGGAAGCAAGCAGGAAACTTGGCTATTCAGTTTCACAAACAATGTCGATTGCCCAGAGATTATATGAATCCGGTCAAATAACATATATGCGTACCGATTCTGTTAATTTATCCGAATCAGCACTAACTTCTATTAAAAAGCATGTAGAAACTGAGTTTGGGGCAAAATATTTTAAACTTAGAAAATATAAATCAAAGATAAAAGGAGCTCAGGAAGCACACGAGGCTATTCGTCCTACATATATGGATAACAAAACAGCTCAAGGTTCATATCAGGAACAAAGGTTATACGAGCTAATTTGGAAACGGACCCTGGCTTCGCAAATGGCTGATGCTGAAATTGAAAAAACCAATATTATTATTGATTGTTCTAGTTGTAAACAAAAATTTATAGCATCGGGCGAGCAAATTAAATTTGATGGTTTTTTAAAGGTTTATTTTGAATCCACTGATGATGAAAATGGTAAATCAAGTACAGTATTACTTCCGGAGATAAAGGTTAACACCAAACTTGATTTGGATAAAATTGATGCAATACAGAAATTTACCAAGCACCCTGCGCGATATACAGAGGCAAGTTTAGTAAAAAAACTTGAAGAGCTAGAAATTGGTCGTCCATCAACTTATGCTCCCACAATTTCTACAGTTCAAAAAAGAGGATATGTAGTTAAGGAAGACCGCGAAGGAACAGAACGTGAATACCTGCATTACACCCTGGCAAATGAAAAAATATCAAAAGCCAATAAAAAAGAAATTACCGGTGCTGAAAAATCTAAATTATTTCCAACTGATATTGGAATGGTAGTGAATGATTTTTTGTTAAAATATTTTGAAGACATCCTGGATTTTAATTTTACTGCCGATGTTGAAGAAAAATTTGATGAAATAGCCCTTGGCAACCTTGAATGGACTAAAATGATAGGCAAATTTTATCATCCTTTCCACGAAAAGGTAACGCTTACAATAGAAGAATCGGAAAGAAATAGTGGTGAGAGAATTCTTGGGAAAGATCCTGAATCAGGAAAAGTTATACTTGCCCGCTTAGGCCGCTTTGGGCCAATAGTGCAGCTCGGCGATGCTCAAAATGGAGATCAGCCTGTTTTTGCAAGCATTAACAAAAACCAGCTAATTGAAACCATCACACTGGATGAAGCAATAGAACTGCTTAAAAATAATAAAGATGGCAGAAAGCTTGGGATTGATCCTGAATCGGGCAAGCCTGTTTTTGCCAGGGTTGGCCGATTTGGTCCCATGGTGCAAATTGGTGAATCTGAAAGCCAGGAAAAGCCAAAA
>JARGGF010000262.1 GCA_029210905.1 Bacteroidales bacterium
CTAATGAAAAATGGAATAATATTTACAAACCGATTCTTTTAAGTTTGGGTGCTACAATTTTTATTTTTATTGGACTCTGGCTTTGGACAAGGGCAAACATTAAATCGAAATTTGAAAAACAATCACCAATAAAACCTTCACGACATATTGATAATCAGCCAGATTAATGGCTTAAAGCATTATGAAACACGACCGTAATTTCAACTTATTTGCTTGAGCTCACGAAAAGATTTGACCCCTATATATTTGAAGCTAAATAAATAATTATAGCTATGGATATATTTTGATTGGAAGGGTTTCAGTTGAAATATTCCCGCTTTAAAGCCAAGTGTTAAACTTTCTACATCCATAAAAATCAAAATTACACCAAAAAAGTTTATAAATCAACCTACCTTTCATCTGATTCATTTGTTTTACTGTCAAACAAATAGGTTGGCGATTATCAAACCTTTAACTATCAAAAAACTTTCCTCATTATTTCCGGCGCAACACCAAAATAATTTCAACCAGTTTCCCCGGGTGCAAACCCGTCCGAAAACCGGTTTAAGGAATTACCCGGGGCGCAAGCTTGTCCGCAAACCATTTTGAGGAATTTCCCGGGGTGCAAGCTTGTCCTGAATTGGGTTCATGTAATTTCCCGTTCCGCAAGCTTGTCCGAAAACGATTTTAAGGAATTTCCCGTTCCGCAAGCCTACCCTGAATGAGTTTCATGAAATTTCCCGGGGCGCAAGCCTGTTCCGAAATGATTATTGCCCCAATTTTTCGGAAATAGCACAAAATATGCTGAAAGATATCGACTGTTATCATTTATAGCTCTCAATGCCTTTTATCCGATTCCTTAATCTTTTCAATAATTGGTTTTGCTTCAGGTGATAATAAAAATTCCCTGGTAACATCCGGCAGGCTTTCATAAATCAGATACATATTGTCATTCTTTAAAGCCTCCCGTACAAGCGAAGCACTAATGTAAAAAGCATCTTCTCCTGTACCGCTTTTTACGCGTTCACTCTCAATTACTTTTACCCCGTTTTCTGGTAAAATTTTATGCATGGCCCTGTTGTATGCCGCAGTGGTTTCGCAACTTTTTTCAGTGCCAATATAACGGTGCGTAATGCCAAGTGTTTTAATAATATATTTTCTGAAAATCTGAATATCCAATTCTGCCTGATTTTCAATGATTAAATTACTTTTTGCAGCTTTTAGGAAATAACAAGGAAAAGTAGCTCCTGATACCACATAATGTCCGCCCTCGACCATAATTACATTTTTTAAATGGGCTATGCCTTCCTTAATTAAGCGCCACCTGACATTAAACGGAAAAACTGATAAATCCTCCTGGACCACAATTAAATACAGCAAATCATTTTCTGCGGCTGCCTTTTCAATCATGTATAAATGCCCCTTGGTAAAAGGGTTACAATTTACTACAATGCTTGCAACACGTTTGTGCTCTTCGGGCGATTTTATTTTTTTCAGATAATTTACATAATCTTTGATGGAGGCCACACCAAATTCCAGCATACAAAACAGGGGAGGGGCTTTTGCTACCACTTTAAAACCAAGTCCTTCAAAGAGTGGAATATGTCGTGGCAGGGTATAAACAAAAATATGGCGATGATTTTCAAGTACTTTGTTAATTAAATGGGTGGTAATTTGGGCAAAGGCGTTACTCTCACGATAAGCAAGGTCAACCAGAACGTATTTAAGTATATTACCCGAAAAGGAACCAGTCCCTACAATCTTATCTTGTTCATTAAACAATGCAATGGTATATTCAACAGTTCTAAAATCAAAAGGGAGTTCATACATGCCTGTAAACTCCTCGATTATCTTCCTGTCGCCGGGGATATCCATGTCCATCACTTCAATTCTGAAGTTTGTAAATTCCTGTATTGAAGTATCCATATCTTTTAAAATGTTATATTTTTTAATTGATAAACAAATATTGTGGCTGCTAACAAATCAGCTGATCCTCCGGGAGAGATATTTTTTTCCAGGCAGAATTCTCTGATCTTTATGTAATTATTCTCAAAATGAACTTCATCTTTCAAACAAATTCCTGCCATATTTTGCAACTTTTGTAAGGTGTCTATATCTGTTCTATACAAGACATTGCTGTCGTTATTTTTACTGATAATTGTTAATAAACATCGAATGAGTGCAGGTTGAATGCCTGTGTCCGCCATTAATAATGATTTTTTCTTAAGTGCTGCTTCGAGATAGGGTAGTGCATGATTAAAAACAACCGGAAGGCCTTTGGCCATTTCGTTACGTATGCCGCCTCCGGTTTCATTACCATACTTTTTGTAAATTTCCTGCCCATGAGTAATTACTTCTTTAGTATGAAGCAACTCATCTTTTAGGATATCGTTATTTATGTCTTTCAGTAAAGCTGGTAGATTTTTATTGTTGGGTATTTTATCCTCATTAATAAGCTTAGCTGCCGTATAAACCAACATTCCGATAAGGAAAATAGCTCCTCTTTGGGTATTTACGCCCTCTGTGGCCTGAAGCATAGCGCGTTCCATGCTTAATCCAAGCGTTCTCAACTTTGCAATTTCAGTATTTTTTTCTTTAAAATTCTTATCAAAAGCCAATTCAACCAATTGTGACCAATATCCTGATAATGAAGAAATTGAATTTAAAAAAGTAAAATAGTCCATATCCTGATGGGCACCGCTTCCAAAACGATCGACCAGACCGGGTTTTGGGCTAAGCGAAAGTTCATATAACAAACATTGGGTCGCCAATTCTGACAGCTTCAACTTAGTTTGTTCCAGCTTTTTATCTCGTAAAAACTGATTGATCCCGGATTCTATAAATTCATTGATATCCTCAATTTTATGACTTTGGTTTCGCATGCAAAAAATGGCAGGATTTTCACATAAAAAGCATTTCTTTTCCTTGCCTGATGATATTGGTTTTCCTGAGCTGTCCATCACATCCACATCAATAATTCTTTGCAGTGGATGTTGTTGTTCAAATTGCTCGCATAGGTTTTTTATATCAATAATGTTTTTCGAGCTTTCATTTATTTTACAAAGGTAAAAATCTCCAGCTGCATCTGTTGAAGGGGATATTTTATCTTTTCCAATCAGTATCCGGTGGGCCAAAAGGAAATCCTCAAGCATACCCACTACCAAATTAAAAGCTTGGCTAATTTGATCATTGCTTTTTGGGAATCCCGGAATATTAAAACTGAGGCTAATACCCGCACAGCCCTTGCTGGCAATAGCTAGGCGCTTTGCTGTTCGTTGTTCGCGGGCATGGAGTATTTCTGACAGAACCATTTTGATGTTTAAGTGGAAATTAGATATTAGAAATTTGTTATTTGTTATTTGTTATTTGTTATTTTGTTATTTGTTATTTGTTATTTGTTATTTGTTATTTGTTATTAGAAATTAAACAACTTGCTAGAAATCAGTGACAACTAATGACCAGTGACCAATGTTCAATGACCAGTGCTTATGTTTTTACAACCATACTGTCTAATGACCAATGACCAATTACCAATCACCAATGACCAATCACCAATGACCAATTGCTAAGTAACTTTGAATCAAGGTTAATTTTAATAATGGTCAGATATTAAACTCCTCATAAAGCGCTTCCAAATCGCCCTTGGTTTGCTTAATTACATCAATGATAGTACCATCGCGGTATTCAATGAGCCCCACAATTTTATCGAGTAGTTCCAGTGGTTTTGGTGTACCTGTGAAACGCTCTACTTCAACAGCCAAATCTTCAATTTTTCTGATGTTTAATCCTGCTTCAATTAACCTGGCCTCAAGTTCAGGACGATTGGGGTGTACACAAATACCCCGTTCAGTTACCAGTACATCAACCGATTCGCCTGGTGTAACAATATTATGTACTTCTTTTTTTACAATAGGAATCCGCCCTCTGAACGAAGGACAAACCACCACTGTAAGCTGCGCACCAGAGGCTGTATCACTGTGTCCGCCGGAGGCTCCACGAATGGTCCCATCATTACCTGTCATTACATTTACATTAAAATCAGTGTCAATTTCAAGAGCACCCAGCACTACCACATCAAGTTTATTGGTCATGCAACCACAATTGTAAGGATTGGCATACAATCCCGAGGGTATTTCAATATGATAGGTATTGTTTAATATTGAAGAACTTACAGCAGCATCAAACGATTGTACATCAAAAATAGATTTAAACAAACCTTCTTCAAGCATTTCCACCAATACCGAAGTGACACCGCCAAGGAGAAAACTTCCTTTAATATTCTGCTTCACCATTTCTTTTCTCACAAATTTAGCCACTGCCAGTGAAGCTCCACCAGCACCCACCTGAAAGGAAAATCCATTGTTAAAATGCCCTGATTTTACAATAGCTTCGGCTGCCAGCTGAGCAATACGCAAATCCAATGGCGATTTGGTAATACGGGTAGTTCCGCTTGCTATTTTAGAGGCATCACCAATGGTATCTATATTTACTACATAATCTACATAATTTTGTCTGATCGAAGGAGGGACGCAGGGATATTCAACCATAGAATCGCTCACCACAACCACCCTGGCGGCATACCAGGCATCAATCATGGCATATCCTATTGAACCAAAAGCACTTTTACCATGCGAACCTGTTGCATTTCCTTCAACATCGGCAGCAGAAGTTGCAATAATTGCCAAGTCTATACGTATTTTCCCGGTTTGGATAGCTCTTACCCTTCCACCATGCGAGTGAATGATAACAGGCGTTTTTAGTATTCCATAAGAAATAGCTTCACCTAACTTTCCCCTGATGCCTGATGAAAAGATTTTGGTAATTACCCCATTTTTCAAATAAGGCACCAATCCATCGTGTGCAGTTGTTAAAGAGGATGAGGCAAGCGTAATATCTTTTATACCTAATTTATCAAGAATCTCTATCGTTCTGATTAACAGGTAATCACCACCGCGCAAATGATGGTGAAAAGAGACAGTCATTCCGTTATGAGGATTGCATTTTAGAATGGCTTCCTCCAGAGTTTCACACATTTTGTTGAAGTGGGGCTGACTGGCTTTTACGGGAGGTGGAGTGGTTTGTTCACCCATCCAGCCTTTGTTTAACTTTGTCCAGGCACCCTGGAATGGTTCCAGGTTACCAATGCCTTCGATATATTCCGGTATTTCTATGCCTAAGCTGTTTTTCATGGTAATTTTGGTTACTTGTTGCGTGTTAATCTCAAATCATTATTTATACAGAATATTTAATTCCTATTAAACCTGAAAATCAACACTTTGCTCAAGAAAAGTTCTAATTTTAAAGTTCTAATTTCCAATTTCCAGGCTCTTTAAGTCGTATTCAACCAGCATTAAAATATGTTCGGCTCTTTTCATCACAGGTTTATCAACCATTTTTCCATCCACAGCAAACACTCCAATGCCTTCCTTCTTATTTTTTAAGAATGCTTTATATATTTTCAGGGATTTTCTAATTTCTTCATCTGTAGGTTGATATACATCGTGAATTATTTCAATCTGCCTTGGATTAATTACAGCTTTGCCGGTAAATCCAATCTTTTTAGCATAAATGGTGTCTTCTCTTAGTCCCTCGGCATCATCCACATCAATAAAAACAGTATCTATTGCATCAATACCATTTGCTTTGGCAGCCATTACAATCCGCTTGCGGGCAAAATCAATACCAGCAGCATCCTTGGTGCTTTCAATGTTCATATCAGCCGTAAGATCCTGTCCGCCAATAGTAATAGCATCTACCCGTTTCGAGAATTTGGCTATTTCAAAGGCATTCTGAACTCCCAGGGCCGTTTCTATCATTACATGGATGCCCATTTTATCATGAGGCAATCCGTGCTTATCTTCAATAGCCTCAATCACCCTGATAAGTTCAGCAAGTTCTTCTGCCGATTCAGTTTTAGGATAACGAATAGAATCGGGCTGAATGGGAACAATGGTCTCTAAATCAGCCATTCCAAAAGGCGTACTTAGGGAATTTACCCTTACACTGACTTCAGCCTCATAGAAATTAACATATTTGAGCATATTTCTAACAAGGATACGGGCAGCATCTTTTTGATTAAGAGCTACTGCATCTTCCAGATCCAGCAATATCGCATCGGCACCATAAACCCCGCCTTGCTGAAGCATGGCCGGATTGTTGCCTGGAATATAGAGCATGCTTCTTCGTTTTTTATTCTTTTTCATAAACCTTGAGGGTTATTTAAATCAGACCAGTCAGGTCTGCTTTCTAATCGTTAGACAATAAAGTTCCTTCTTCTATCCCCAGTGACCTCCTTAATGCAGTTTCTACCCTGGCACAGATAGTCGGGTGCAGGGCACCTTTATCCTGAACGATAAGTTTTACATCACTAATATTGAATTTGTCAAGCATTTGAGTAATTTCTGCCAGAATGCTTTCACCAAACTGCAACATAACGTTCGAATCCAGTTCAATTACTCTTCCTGTGTTTTCTTCAACCGGTTCTATAATTACTAAGATATCACTCGACTCAAAACTGCCAGCCTGGGCCCTTTTTTTTACTTTCATTCTTTTTAGGTTAGAAATTGGAA
>JARGGF010000263.1 GCA_029210905.1 Bacteroidales bacterium
TAATAATGTTGATCCGGGCCGTGATCTTATGATTAAGGATAACCAGGCAGTTATTGATGCTTGTAAAAAAGGGTCTGTGGATGGACATGACAGGCAATGGCCTGATGAACTGGTTTTTGATTAAGGGCTGTCTTATGTTTGATTTTAAAAACTTTAATGCCCGCGACATTTGAGTTTCAACAGTTTTTATCGAAATCTGGAGGCGCTCAGCAATCTCCTTATACTTCAACTCTTCGAACCTGCTCAGCTTAAATATTCTTTTACATTCGGTTGGCAATTGTTCAATTAACCCATAAATCCTAACTTCCAACTCATTTTGCTCCAGAATGTTATCAAAATCTTCGGTTAATTCATTGGTCAAAACTAGATCATCATTATTGAACATTTTCTCTTTTTTACTCACATGGATGCAATTATTGTAAACAGCTTTGTACAAATATGCTTTTATAGAAACTTTTAATTCCAACTGATGCCTTTTCTCCCAAAAATTAACAAATAAATCCTGCACAACCTCTTCGGCAGTTTCCCTATCTTTCACCATTTTCATGGCAAAAAAAGTCAGGTTCTTAAAGTATTTTCTGAACAGTTCGTCAAACGCACTCTCGCGGTTCTTTTTAAGTTCGTTAAGTAATTTAATATCTGATTGTTCCAACGGTTTAAATCATTGATTTGAAAGGCTAAAGTAATAATTTTAAGAGGAAATAAAACGTTATTTGTTAATAGTTAAAGGTTATGAATAACTTTTAACAAATAACCCCTAACTTTTTTTATTACAAACAAAAACATTTTCTACTTTTGCAGGCACAAAATTTTAAAATAATAGATCATGGGCAGAGCATTTGAATATCGCAGAGCATCAAAAGAAAAAAGATGGGATAAAATGTCGAGAATTTTTCCAAAACTGGGAAAAGCGATTACCGTTGCAGCTAAAGCAGGTGGTGCTGATCCGGAAATGAATGCAGCCTTGCGCACTGCCATTCAAAATGCCAAGGCACAAAACATGCCCAAAGACAATATTGATAATGCTATAAAGCGAGCATCAGGGAAAGATGCTGCTGATTATGTTGAAGTTAATTATGAAGGTAAAGGCCCCCATGGCGTACTTGTATTTGTAGAATGCGCAACAGATAATACTACCAGAACGGTAGCAGATGTGAAATCCTATTTCAACAAGTTAGGTGGTGGTCTGAGTCCAAACGGTTCCCTCGAATTTATGTTTTCAAGAAAAGCGGTTTTTGAATTGCCAAAAAATGATGATCTCGACCTGGAAGAACTTGAACTTGAGTTAATTGATGCAGGTCTTGAAAGCATTGAGTCATTTGAAGATACCATATACATTTATGCAGATTACACCAATTTTGGTACCCTATCAAAAGCACTTGAAGATAAAGGAATAGAGCCCAATAAGGCTAATCTGCAACGCATTGCTACTAGCCCCATTGAATTTTCCGAAGAACAATTAGTTGATATAGAGAAACTTATCGACAAACTGGAAGATAATGATGACGTGCAGGCGGTATATACGAATATTGTGTAAATTTAGAAATTGGAAATTGGAAATTGGAAACTAGAAACTAGAAATTGGAAATTATACTTAGTCTGCGTTAATCTCAGTGCACTAACACATAGGTTCTAGTTTCTAATACACTAATTTCATAAAATATCCGCTACTACAAAAGTACTCCCTCCAATAAAGATAAAATCCTCTTTTACAGCTATTTGCCTGGCATAATCCAACGCGTTGCTTACCGATGTGAAAGTTTGCCCCTTCAAGCCAAAAACCAAGGCTTTTTCCATCAGCATTTTTTCGTCAAGGGCACGGGGTATAGAGGCCCTGCAAAAATAATAAGTGGCCTCCTGGGGTAACATGGCCAAAATAGTGTCGATGTTTTTATCATCAACTACTCCAAAAACCATGTGCAAATTTTTATACGGAGTAGATTTTATTTGCTCCAATACCAATTTCATTCCTGCTTCATTATGTCCGGTATCGCAAACAATTCGTGGATTACGGCCAATCGTATGCCAACGCCCTCTTAATCCGGTAAGTTTAGAGGCGTTTTCTAATCCCCCATAAATATTTTCTTTATTTATACTAAATCCCTTATCTATCAATAATTCAACAGCTTGTAAAACAGTAATGGTATTCTTTTGTTGATAAAGTCCCAACAAGTCAGTTTTCAAATCAGGATAAGCCAAAGTATCGTTTTGATAAACCTGAAATATCTGCTTTTCATCTGTAGTTTGCATACTGTAACCAATACTGAAATTTTTATCTGCAAATCTCAAATCAGCACCAATTTCTTTTGCTTTTCTTTCGAAAACAATGGCTATATCTTGCTGATATTCACCAATAACCACAGGAACTCCTGCTTTAATAATTCCTGCTTTTTCCGTAGCTATTTTGTCTAAGGTATCTCCCAAAAACTGCATATGATCCATACTAATGTTGGTAATAACAGATATTTCAGGCTGGATAATATTCGTGGAATCCAGTTTTCCTCCTAAACCAGTTTCAATGACGGCTACATCAACTTTTTCATTTGCAAAATAATCAAAAGCCATGGCAACAGTGAGCTCAAAAAAAGAGGGCTTAATTGGTGTAAAAGCCTCCTTGTGCTTTTCAACAAACTCAACTACTTTAGATTCCGTAATTTCTTTTCCATTTATTTTAATCCTTTCCCTGAAATCTTTCAAATGTGGTGAAGTATAAAGGCCTGTTTTATAGCCTGCCTTCTGCAATACGGCAGCCAGCATGTGCGAAACAGATCCTTTTCCATTTGTACCTGCTATATGAATAGTTTTGAACAATTTATGAGGGTGATTAAAGTACTCATCAAGAGCGTTGGTATTGTCCAGATTAGCTTTGTATGCGGCTTTACCAATTCTCTGAAACATGGGCAACTGGCTGAATAAAAAATCAAGAGTTTGTTGATAATTCATATACAATTAATAAACTAATTTAAAGTTATTTAGAAATAAGTGCTGACAAAATTAAGCTTTATATAACAGTTTCGACAACATGGAATAAAATAAATTCACTATATTGTCTTTGTTTAAAAACGATTTAATATGCCAGAAAAGAAAAAAATTTTCGTGCTTGATACCAATGTAATATTGCACGATCATAGATGTGTCTATCATTTTGAAGAAAATGATGTAATCATTCCAATTGTTGTATTAGAAGAACTTGACAAGTTTAAAAAAGGAAATGACCAGATAAATTTCCAGGCCAGGGAATTCATGAGGATACTTGACAAACTTTCGGGTGAGGATTTGTTTAATGGCGGAGTATCTTTGGGTGAAGGTAAAGGGATGTTAAGTATTGAAACTGTTAAAAATTTTTCAGAGAAACATGCCGATTCATTTTTTGAAGACAGTCCCGACCACAGAATTCTGGCTATAACTGAGTATGTAAAGCAAAAAAACCCTGACAAAGAAGCCATTCTTGTAAGCCAGGATATCAACTTGCGTATGAAAGCCAAAGCCCTTGGTGTTTTTGCACAAGATTACAAAACAGGAAAAGTTAGCGATATCCGAAAGCTGGAACATAGCATTGAAACTATAGAAGGAATTGACGATGGGCTTATTTCTATGCTCTACAAGACAGAAGAAGGCTTGCCTGTTGACGATTTTCATTTTGATGAAATACCTATGGCTCATCAATACATGATTTTAAAAGGTGAAAGCTCTAGTGCTCTTGCCCACTACGATCCTTTCCAGCAAATTGTAAATCGGGTGGTTAAAGAGAAGGCATCCGGAATAACACCTCGAAATGCAGAACAAACTTTTGCGCTGGATGCATTGTTACGTCCAGAGATTAAGCTAATATCCCTTACCGGAAAAGCAGGCACAGGTAAAACTTTATTGGCCTTGGCAGCAGCGTTGCAACAGAAAAAAGACTTCGAACAAATTTATCTTTCCCGGCCTATTATTGCATTAGGAGATAAAGACATTGGATTTTTGCCCGGAAGCGCTAAAGAAAAAATTGGTCCATATATGCAACCACTGATTGATAACCTGAATGTTATCAAGAACCGCTATGGCAAAAACAGTAAAAATTATGCCCGAATTGAAGAAATGCAGGAAGAAGAAAAACTAATGATCACACCTCTTGCATATATACGCGGCAGAAGCTTATCTAATGTCTATTTTATTGTAGATGAGGCACAAAATCTTACACCTCATGAGGTTAAAACAATTATTACCCGGGCAGGGGAAGGCACAAAAATGATTTTCACAGGCGATATCCAACAAATTGACTCCCCCTATCTGGACGAAAAATCAAACGGTCTTTCGTATCTTGCTGATAGAATGAAGGGACAGGATATTTTTGCCCATGTGAACCTGATAAAAGGTGAAAGGAGTTATCTGGCAGATTTGGCAAGTGATTTACTGTAGAAAATTAGATATGAGAAGTTAGAAAATTAGATGTGAGAAGTTAGAATTTAGATATAAGAATCAATGTCGTTTAGTTAAGCTCATTCCTGAAAATTAACAAAGTCATTAGACATTGGTCACAGGTCATTTAATGACTAATGACCAGTGACAAGTGACTAATGACCAGATTTTAAAAGCACAACTCTTATCTAAACGGCATTAATATAAGAATAGATATTAACATCTGACACATATATATAATTGATGAATTTATTAAAATTTGCTGCAATTGATATAGGAACCAATGCCATGAGGTTATTACTGGCTAATGTTATTGAAGACGGGGGTGAAACTTACTTTAAAAAATCATCATTAATCCGGATGCCAATAAGATTGGGTGAGGATGTTTTTGACCATGGCAGAATTAAGAAAAAAAGGGCAATCAACCTTATCCGCATTATGAAATCATTCGATTTACTGATGAAAGCAAACGATGTGAAAAGGTACAGGGCCTGCGCTACTTCTGCCATGCGTGAGGCTAAAAACGGACAAAAACTCATCGATCTCATTTACAAAGAAACCGGAATGAGAATTGAATTGATTAGTGGTGATGAAGAAGCTGAAATTATCAGAAGCACTCAAATAAACAGATTACTTGAAAGCGACCAGAACTGGTTGTTTGTAGACGTAGGTGGAGGTAGTACAGAAATTACACTTTATGACAACGGTGAAGTAGTCAAATCACATTCTTTTGAAATTGGTACCATCCGGATGTTGAAAAATATGGTTACTGAAGATGAAACAGAGCACCTTAATAGCTGGTTATCAGACATTAAAGGAAAATATGATGATTTAAAAATAATTGGTTCGGGTGGTAACATTAATCGAATTTATAAGTTTTCTGAGAATAAAGAAGGCAAAGGTCTTTTCTATCATGAACTTAGGCAAATCTATAAGCAAATAAAAGCCTATAGCTATGAAGATAGAATGAAAATTTTAGGCTTTAATCCAGACCGTGCCGATGTTATTATTCCTGCTGCTGAAATATTTATAAACATTATGAAACAAGCAGATATCGGTAAAATTCATGTACCAAAAATAGGTTTGGCGGATGGAATCATACGCCTTGAATATCAACGATTTAAAGAAGAAATTGCTCAGACAGTAAGCTAAACTGCAAAATACTCAGTCAACTCTTTTAACGTATTTTCATTGGTTGGTTTATCCTGAACAATTTTGCCTTTTTCAAGGATTACTATTCGATGACATACTTCAGTAATATGATTTAAATCGTGACTGGAAATTAATAAGGTTAATTGCTGCTCTTCCTTTAACTTGTTTAGCAAATTTTTTAGCCTAATTTGCGTGGTTGGATCAAGGCTGTTAAAAGGCTCATCAAGTATTACAATTTCAGGTTTTGACATAAGGGCAGCAGCGATACCAATTTTTTGCTTATTCCCGCTTGAAAAATCACGGATGTATTTTTTCTTATTCAGAATTTCGCCATTGAAAAAATCATTGAAATTTGTATAAAATTCTTCCAAATCACCTTTTGATAGCTTATGCACACCTGATAAAAACTCAAAATATTCTTCAGGAGTTAAAAAATCAATTAAAAACCCATCGTCCAGGTGAGAACCAGTATAATATTTCCACTCTGAGCTTTCCTTTACATTTACCTCTTTCGACAATAATTTACCCGTATCTGCTTTAATAAGATCTAAAATTAACCTGAAAAAAGTAGTTTTACCGGCACCATTATTTCCAACCAGACCAAAACTCTCGCCCTTTTGGATGGTCAGATGTTCAATATCTAAAACTTTTGTTCCTGAATAAGACTTTGAAAGTTGAATTACTTCTATCATGATTTTTTATTTTCTAATTTTTAAACCTAATTTCAATTATTCCGGAAATAGCTGAATTGTAATTTATTATAAATCATCCTACTACATTAATATTTATATGCTATGAAAGAAAATAAATATTTTAATAAATGATAAAACGATCAAGCATCGGATCTGAATCCACTTGCCATTTCATATTTCTTTTTTAGAAATTGCTTTTTTACCAACTGCATTAATGGTTTGTGCAACAGCAAACCCATAAAACCAATACCTCCTATCAGGATTAACCCTCCGGTTGGATATCCAAATATTGAAA
>JARGGF010000264.1 GCA_029210905.1 Bacteroidales bacterium
AAACCGGCTATGAATCAATAAAGGATTCATTATGGCATACAAAAGCTATTTTAAATCCTATTAAAAGCAATAAAGACAAAATAGAAATTGCATATATGCTAACCTGGCGAAATGCCAACACAAAGCATCATTATGCGCCATATAAGGGACATGCTTCTGTAGAAGATTTTAAAGTTTTTTATAATGACACGTTAACGAAATTTTTAAAAGATATAAATTAAGATGCAGGTTAGTTTTTATAACTAGTACTTGTTGTTAGTTAATTGATTATGAAACTATGGTTTAAACCAGGAATAAAAAAGAAATCTTTATGTAATAGGTGGTATTGGTTTCAATTAGGCAATAATTTCTGGCCATAGTTTCTAATAACAACAAGTTTGAGAAACTAGCAAAACAAATAATAAAATAGAGTTTTAGTTGATTAATGAGTATTATTTTTTTTCAAGTTATTGGAAAACAGAAACATAAATGCAGTTATACTTGAAGGTATCGGTTATAGTGCATTTATGTTTCTAAAAAACCCTGGAATTAAATAGGAAACTATTATAAACTCAGAAAACAATAATCAAAAAGTAAAAATTTAATTTAAGATGACAGACTTTACAAATAGATTCCAAGTTCTAAAAACTTCATACAAACAATTAATTCAGCAAAAAAATGAATTAATTAATGAAGGTAACGGCATCTATAATAGATATAAGAATCCGGTGTTAACAGCTGCTCACACTCCACTTTTTTGGAGATATGATTTAAATCCCGAAACCAATCCCTTTTTAATGGAACGAATTGGAATAAATGCAGTTTTTAATGCAGGTGCCATTAAATTTAACGGGAAATATCTTGTAGTTGCACGGGTGGAAGGAAACGACAGAAAATCCTTTTTTGCCGTAGCTGAAAGCAACAATGGTATTGACAACTTTAAGTTTTGGGAAAAACCTGTTTTATTACCTGAAACCGATGATCCTGACATCAACGTTTACGATATGCGATTAACAAATCATGAGGATGGATGGATTTATGGTGTATTCTGTACAGAACGAAAAGACAAATCTAAGCTGGAAGATACTTCTGCTGCTGTTGCCGCTGCCGGCATTGTACGAACTAAAGACCTGAAATCATGGAAACGATTGTCTGATTTAATATCCTATTCAGGTCAACAACGCAATGTAGTATTACATCCTGAATTTGTTGATGGAAAATATGCTTTCTACACACGCCCGCAAGATGGGTTTATCGATACAGGTTCAGGCGGAGGAATTGCATTTGGCTTGTCTGAATCGATAGAACACGCCGAAGTTAAAGAAGAAAAAATATTGGATCCGAAAATATATCACACGATTAAGGAAGTGAAGAACGGTCAGGGCCCGGCACCAATTAAAACGGATAAAGGCTGGTTGCATCTGGCACACGGCGTAAGAAATACAGCTGCAGGTTTACGTTATGTACTATACGTATTTTTGACTGACCTACAAGATCTTACCAAAGTTATTTATCAATCGGCAGGGCATTTAATTGCTCCAATAGGTGAAGAAAGAGTAGGTGATGTTTCAAATGTAGTTTTCTCAAACGGATGGATAGCTGATGAAGATGGCAGGGTGTTCATCTACTATGCTTCGTCCGATACAAGACTGCATGTTGCAACGTCTACAATAGAAAAACTTTTGGACTATGTTATGAATACAGAAGCAGATGGGCTTCGCTCCAATACTTCGGTGAAAAATATTTATTCAATAATTGATAAGAATAAACAACTGGATGAATTTGAAGAATTGTTCAATTAATAATTTGGAAGCAAACGAACCTTTACTGCAAAGTACTGTTTCAATTTTTATTAACTATAATTAATGTAATTTAATCAAAACCACAATTTATGGAAAAAAAATTGTTAGATTTTAGATGGTTGAGGGTCTTGCCACTACTGGCTGCTCTCATACTTATGTCCTTTTCTGTTGGTGCACAAACCATTACCGGGAAGGTGACAGATGAAAACGGAGATGGTTTGGTGGGTGTAAATATCCTTGTAAAAGGCACCAATATAGGAACCATCTCAGACATGAACGGAATTTATAAAATAAGCGTTCCGGAAGGAGCAACTACTTTGATTTTTTCGTCAATAGGTTACCAGCAACAAGAGGTTGAAATTGGCGGAAGAACAGTCGTTGACCTACAAATGAAAGTAAATGAAGAATCTCTGGGTGAGGTAGTTGTTATTGGCTATGGTGAAGTTCGAAGAGATGAAGTAACTTCATCAATAGCTTCGGTATCTGAAAAAGATTTAAAAGATTTAAGTGTTACTGGAATTGACCAGGCCTTACAGGGTAAATTATCTGGTGTAATGGTAACCAATAACAGTGGTCAGCCTGGAGGAGGTGTTGCTCTTAGGGTTAGAGGCCTTACTTCTATCAACAGCAACGATCCACTCATTGTAATTGATGGCGTACCATTCCAAACAAATACTGTTTCAAGTACAGGTTATGCCGGACTAGGCGGAGGAAATGGACAAACAGGTAATAGCTTCCTTGCAACCATTAACCCCAATGACATCGCATCTGTTGATGTACTTAAAGACGCTTCTGCTCAGGCTATATATGGTTCCCAGGCCGCAAATGGTGTAATCCTTATTACAACAAAAAAGGGGAAAGCAGCAGAAGGTAAAATTACCTACGATGGGAGTTTTGGAGTAGGACAAATTGCTAACAGATTGGATTTAATGAACTTACGTGAATTTGCTCAATACCAGAACGAAATACTCCCTGTTTTGGGGCAGACCCCCTCAGAGGAATTCCAGGATCCATCAATTTTAGGTGAAGGAACTGACTGGCAGGAAGCTATATTTAGAAATGGATATACACAGAGCCATTCACTAAGTTTTTCAGGTGGCGCAGAAAAAACATCGTATTATATTTCTGCAAGTTACTTTGATCAAACAGGAACGATAGAAGGTTCAGACTTCAAAAGATTATCAACACGCTTTAATTTGGATCACCAAATTAAATCCTGGATGAAAGTTGGTATGAGTACAAATCTTACCCGAAGCAATCAGAATATAACCCTGGCTGATAATGCCCCTTCTGGTGCAATTTGGCTTGCTGCTATCCAAAGTCCGCTTACACCAATTAAAAATATTGATGGCACCTGGGGTGGCGGACAAACAGTTGGTGGAATTAATTATGCTAATGACAATCCTGTAGCTAATAGTAAAAACAGAGGAAACAAGGTTATTCTTAATCAGATTTTTGGAAGTATCTATGCAGATCTTTTATTTTTAAAGGATTTTTCTTTTAGAAATGAAGTTTCTTATACAATTGGAGGCCAGAATAGCGTTGCTTATCAATACGCAGCGGATATTGGACCTCGTCAGTTACAGAGTACTTTGATCGATACTCGAAATAACTCTTATTATTATGCTATAAGAAACTATTTAAATTACAACAAAACATTTGGTAAACACACGATTAGTGCTACTGCAGGACATGAAGCTCAATACTCCTACTGGGAAAGCATTAATGGTAGAAAATTAGATTTACAAAACAACATTCTTGATTTAAATGTAGGAAGCACAACCCAGACTACATGGGAGTTAGGTGGGGGTAAAAACAATTGGGCAATGGAATCTTATTTTGCCCGTGCCAACTACATGTACGATAACAAATACTCATTATCAGTTAGTTACAGAGGGGATGCTTCTTCAAACTTTGGACCAGACAATAAATGGGGGTTCTTCCCGGGAGTTTCAGTCGGATGGACGATTACCAATGAAGCTTTCGCAGAATCTATCAAAGGAGTTCTTAATTATGCAAAATTAAGATTGGGTTATGGAGGTGTTGGTAATCAAAACCTACCAAGCGGTGCACAAAATCCACCTTATACTTCTGGAGTAGTTTTCTACCAGGGACCAGTTGGTTTTGGTACAATAGGAAGCTCTGCAAGTAGCTTTATCAATGGTATTGCTAATTCAAATCTGGGCTGGGAACAAGTAATTACATCAAATGCTGGTATTGATCTGAGTTTCCTAAATAGCAGGATCGAAATGACAGTAGATCTTTATCAAAAAACAACCACTGACATGCTTCTTTTCACAACAGGACCTACCTTTCTTGGAATCGGTTCGAATTGGGATGATTTAAAAGCACCAATAGGGAATGTTGGCCAAATGACCAATAAAGGTTTTGACCTAAGCATTACCAGTCATAATTTTGTAACGAGTAATTTCAATTGGAATACAACCTTGGTTTTCTCACGCTACACCAATGTACTTGATAAATTACTAAATGAGAAATCAACAATTGATGGTAAAGTTTACTATGATGGTTATACAATCACACATACTACGCCTGGCCAACCGGTTGGTTCTTTTTATGGGTTGGTTACTGATGGCATCTATCGTACGCAGGAAGATTTAAACAACGCATTGCCACAGTTTGGATACCCTATTGATGAAACACATACTTGGTTAGGAGATGTTAGATTTAAGGATCTTAGTGGCCCGGATGGAGTACCTGATGGAATTATCAATGAAGACGACATGACTTATATAGGAAGTCCAATTCCTGATTTCACTTTTGGATTGACTAATACTTTCTCATATAAGAATTTTGATGCATCAATCTTTCTTCAAGGCAGTTATGGTGCTGAAATTTACAATTTTATGAGATGGCAGTTGGAAAAAATGGACAATCCCTATAATAACCAACTCAATACAGTAAGTAACAGATATACTGACACCAATACTGGAGGTGATTTGCCACGTTTTACATCCACAAATACAAATAACACCTATACTTCAGACAGGTATGTTGAAGATGGTTCTTATCTACGGATACAAAACATAACTATCGGCTACCGGCTTCCTAAAAAGCTTATTAATCGCCTAAAGATAAATAACTTAAGGGTATATGGTTCTGTACAAAACTTATACACTTTTACTAATTATACAGGTTATGATCCTGAAATAGGTTCCTATGACAATACTATTCTCTTGATGAATGTGGACTTAGGTCACTATCCGAACTCAAGAACTTATTCTTTTGGCTTAAATGTCGAGTTCTAGAAGGGATTGTTAAACTTAAAAAAAATGATAATATGAAAAATAAATTAATATATACCATTGTAATTGCTCTTTTTGCATTCGCTTCATGCAAGAAAGATTTTACAGAGCGTGCGAGTTTATCCGGCACTACTGTCGATAATTATTACAATACTGCCGACGAAATAAGAGGTGGAACAAGCACTCTGTATAGTGGTCTGCCCTGGCAGGGATTTAAGAGCCGTGGATTGGACGATATTGGAGACGTTATGGCAGGTAATTCTTATACAGGCCCTGGTGATTATGGCGCCTTTCTTAATTTCTCCTTATCTTCAACTACTCCGGTAGTTTCAGATTCATGGAAAGCCTTTTATAAGGTTGGGGGCTGGGCTGGTTCACTAATTGCCGCTTTTGAATTAAAAAAGACCTTAGGTGGAGATGCAACATTACTTGATGCTGCAATAGCAGAGTGTCATTTTATGCGAGGTACTGTTTATTTCTATATTGCAAAGGTTTGGGGTGATGCTCCAATTATTGAAGATCCAGGTGCTATTGCTTTAAGTGGTGATTATAATATTCCACGTTATATAAAAGAGGATGTATTCCAATTTGCCTTAAACGAATTGAAATTGGCAGAAGAAGGATTACCAGAAACTGATGAACCAGGACGTGTAACAACATATTCCGCTAAAGGCATGATGGCTAAGCTTTATCTTTATCTGGGTCAGTATGCTGAAGCAGCAGCCAAAGCAAATGAAGTTATTCAGTCAGGACAATATGATTTGGTTTCGGATTTCCAGGGAATGTTCAATTCCAGTGCGTATAATAATAATATTGAAACACTCTTTGCTGTACAGCATCAACTTGCACAAAATCCCTGGGGTACAGGAAATCAGTTACAGGCTGACCGGGGGCCAAGCAATTTAAGTACAGATGTTTCAAATATGTGGGAACTTTTTATCCCGACCATTGATGCCAGGGATAATATATGGACAGATCCTGCAGATTTACGCCGTGCCGGAAGTATGATGGAGCACGGATGGTCTATGCCACAATGGAAACCACAGAATGCAAATGATGATTATAATGCATTTATGGCCAATGGATATGTTTATGATACCATTCAACCGACAGATCAGGGTGGTACCAAGAATGGAACACGTTCAAACATAGCTAAATATGTTGTAGGTCCAGGTGCAAAATATGGTGGCGAAGAAGTAATTGGAATGAATACCGGACAAAACTTTATGATTTTGCGTTATGCCGATGTATTGCTTATATACGCAGAAGCAGTTCTTGCCAATAATGCTTCAACTAGCGATGCTGGCGCCCTTGCAGCTATCAATAAAGTACGTAACCGTGCTGGATTAGCTTCACTCGCGTCCTTTACTAAGGACGAAATATTACATGAAAGACGCGCCGAGTTTGCTTTCGAAGGGGATTACTGGTTCGATATTCAGAGACAAGGATTTGCTAAAGCAAAACAAATTATTGAGGCACAGAACCGAGG
>JARGGF010000265.1 GCA_029210905.1 Bacteroidales bacterium
ATAATGAACAGATTAACAGTGAATTAGTCTTCGAATTAAATAAAGATGATTTAAAGATAGAGTTTCTTTATCAATCACTTTTTAATATTAAATATCCTGTTGAGCTTGTTTTTGAAAAGAAGGGAAACATATATATTGTTTTCGAGGCCAAACTAATGAAACTAAGCCAGATAAGTATTGCCTTAATAGTCTTTATTGCTTTTTTTTCAAGTTTTGGTATTAATGGATTTTTATGGTTTTCGGCCATTTTTACACTGATTTTTTTTAGTGTAAATGTTTTATTTTTAGAAAATGGTATTCAAAAATTGATAAAAGCTACAAATTTTTATAAGACCTTAAATCCGGGCACAGAGGGTCAATTCAGCGAAGATCAGTTAAAGTGGCTCAACGATACCAGTAAATGCCCTGCATGTGGAGAAAGCTTGCAGGAATACGACCTGAATTGTCCTGATTGTGGATTAAAACTTCCCAGAAAGCCAATTGCCAAACCATTTGATGTGAGCAAATACGAAAACAAGAGATTGAGTTATTTCTACAAACAAAAAAAATGATGCGAAAAATAGCAGCACATTATATATTTCCTTCAACAGAGAAGCCAATAAAAAATGGAATTATTACACTCGACGACTCAGGCAAAATTTTGGATATTACCCAATCAAATGAAAATTTATTGGAAGTTGCTGGTTTGGAGTTTTATTCAGGTATTTTAGTCCCCGGTTTTGTAAACACACATTGCCATCTTGAGCTTTCGCACTTAAAAGGAAAAGTAAGGGAACATACCGGCTTACCTGGTTTTGTTTCGCAGATTAACCAAATTAGAAAGGCAGACGATTCGGAAATTCTGGATGCTTTAAAAAAAGCCGATGCTGACATGTGTCACAATGGCATAGTTGCTGTTGCTGATATTTCTAATACCCGAAATAGTTTTGAAGCTAAATCAAATTCAAAAATAATTTATCATACACTGCTCGAAATATTTACCACTAATCCTGATTTTGTTGAAAGAAATTTTGAGATGGCTAAAAAACATGAAAATGAATTAAAAACTTTGGGGCTTTCATCATCTATTGTTCCGCATGCACCATATTCAGTTACTCCTGCCATGTTTAAATTGATTTACAACCATGCATTTGAAAATAAGCAACTTATTAGCATTCATAATCAGGAATGTGCTTCTGAAAATGAGCTTTATCAATCTAAATCAGGAGAATTATACGATACTTTTGTAAAACTCGGAATAAACTTTGATCCGATTCCACTTTCCGGAAAAAATTCTTTGGAATCAATAATGGTGCAGCTGCCAAAATCAACCAAAACGATACTTGTTCATAATACTTTCAGCCAAAAAGAAGATATTTTAAAGGCCAGCCGGTATTTTGAAAATCTTTACTGGTGTATGTGCCCAAATGCAAATCTTTATATTGAAAATAGCTTACCAGATATCCCACTTTTTCAGGTTTTGAAGCAGAATATAACCATTGGAACCGATTCACTGGCCTCAAATAAACAGCTATCAATTTTAGAGGAGTTAAAAACCATCAATCGAAATTTCCCGCAAATAACTGTTTATGAACTAATTAGATGGGCTACTTTAAATGGTGCCGAAGCCCTTGATTTGAGTCAGCAAATTGGAAGTTTTGAAATAGGAAAAACACCAGGTGTAAATCTAATCAAACAATTTGATCTGCAAAATTTTAAATTCAGACCGGAAAGTAACTTAAAAAGGTTGATTTAGCTCAGCTCTATTTTTTGGATTCATCTCTGATTTGTAGAAAAAACAATAACATACTGCCACAAAAAACATAATGTTAATTGATTTGGCAAACAGTTCCGTCATTATACCACGTCGCATCAAGGCCATGGCTCCAAAAACGACTGGGACCATACCTACATAGCCCATAAATTTTAATACTCCATCGAGTTTTAAAAGCCAAAGGGCATAAATGGCAAAACCAATGGCAAGGCTTCCCCACTTTATCCAGGTAAAAATAAAAAGTAGTTTGATATTGGTCTCAAAATCTCCGGTTTGTAAATTGGCAGTAATGCCTAAAAGTTGTATATTTTCAAAAACATCACCAATTAGTGCAAGAATAGCCAGTACCATTCCGGCTTTATACCATTTTTGTTCAGATTCTATGGCTAACTTCCTGAAAAAAAGGAATAAAAACGTGGAATATGTCAATGCAAAAATAAAATCAAGTTTATTTCCAAAATCCATTTTTTCAATGAATTTCTCACTGTCAAAATCGTAATCGGTTAGGCCAAAAAAATCATTCACCTCAAGCGGCGATTGAATAAATTCAAAGAAAACAATTGGGGTACTAAAGCGTTCGGCCATATAAGGTGCTTCGGAAGGGAAAACAGTCTTAAGCAAATAGGCCCCACCAAAAACCAATAACCCCACTAAACCAATAAGGAGAAAAGGTCTGTTTTTAAGCATGGTTTTAATATGAATAATTTTATTGGCACAAATATAAAAGAATCAGATGAAACATCAATAAAATATCTTTATCAGGAATATGTGGCAGGTCTGTGGCAAACTAGCCTCTCGATTTATGCGAAAATTGGATTGATATAAATTTAAATACTGGCACAAGCATCCATGCTCGTGCCAGGGAATTATTTTCGTCTATTGTCCTTTTACCTTCTCCCAACTATCTTTCAAAGTCACGGTTCGGTTAAACACTGGATTATTTGAAGTTGAATCCTTATCAACACAATAATAACCTTTGCGTTCAAATTGGAATTGCTCTCCTGCCTTAGCCTCAAGAATAACCGGCTCTAATTTGGCATTTGAAATTACTTCAAGTGAATCTTCGTTAAGGAACTCAAGAAAATCTTTGCCACTTTTATCACCCGAGGGATCTTCAATATTAAAAAGACGTTCATAAAGTCTTACCTCTGTGTTAATTGCATGTTTTGCCGAAACCCAGTGTAAAGTGGCTTTAACCTTCCTGCCATCTGGTGATTTTCCTCCCTTCGATTCAGGATCGTAGGTACAATGAATCTCAGTTATATTTCCTTCCGCATCTTTCACAACACTATTGCATTTTACAAAATAAGCATAACGCAACCTAACTTCAATACCTGGCGATAATCTGAAAAACTTTTTTGGTGGGTTTTCCATAAAATCCTCACGCTCAATATATAATTCGTTCGAAAACGGAACTTTTCGCGTACCCTTGCTCTCGTCTTCAGGATTGTTTACTGCATTAACATATTCATCAGCAATGGCATCATAGTTCGTAATTACTAATTTTAATGGATCAAGCACTCCCATAACCCGGTTTGCGCGTTTATTTAAGTCTTCTCTAATACTGTGCTCAAGTAAAGCAACGTTAATAAATCCATCGCGCTTTGCCACGCCAATTTTTTCCGAAAAATTTCGGATTGATTCCGGGGTATAACCTCTTCGCCTTAAGCCTGAAATGGTGGGCATCCGTGGATCGTCCCATCCGCTAACCCGCTTTTCCTGAACCAGTTGCAGCAATTTGCGCTTGCTCATTATCGTGTAGGTTAGGTTCAATCGGGCAAATTCAATTTGTCTTGGCCTGTAATCATCTTCGGTTAATTGATCCAGAAACCAATTATAAAGTGGCCTGTGAACTTCAAATTCCAGGGTGCATAATGAATGTGTAATTCCTTCAAAAAAATCAGATTGACCATGGGCAAAATCATACATTGGATAGATGCACCATTTATTGCCAGTGCGGTGATGTTCAGCATGTTTTATGCGGTATAATATAGGGTCGCGCATGTGCATATTTGGCGAAGCCATATCAATTTTAGCACGCAACAAATATTTGCCATCTTCAAATTCGCCATTTTTCATGCGTAAAAACAAGTCCAGGTTTTCTTCAACCAGTCGATTTCTCCATGGACTTTCTTTTCCAGGCTCAGTAGGTGAGCCTTTGTATTCGCGCATTTGCTCAGGGCTTTGCTCACAAACATAGGCTTTCCCCTTTTTAATCAATTTAACTGCAAATTCATAAAGTTGATCAAAATAATCAGAGGCAAAATGTGGCTCACCAGCCCAGTTAAACCCAAGCCATTTAACATCCTCTTTTATAGAATCTACGTACTCTGTATCTTCTTTTACCGGATTGGTATCATCAAATCGTAAATTGCACAAACCATGGTAGTTTTCAGCTATGCCAAAATTTAAACAAATTGATTTGGCATGTCCAATGTGCAAATAGCCATTTGGTTCTGGCGGAAAACGTGTGTGAACTTTACCTCCATTTTTACCTTCTTTAATGTCCTGTTCAATAAAACTTTCAATAAAATTCAAAGATTTCTTCCCTTCTTTATTTTCTGTATTGTTCTCTGCCATATTAAGATTTTCACTATTATTAATGAAATGCAAAAATAAGGGTAATTATTTTAAATATCATCATTCCGGCAAGTTTTTTCAGTTCCGTATTTTTATTATAAAACCGCTGAAATACAATAATTTACAACAAGAGTCAAATTTGTTAATCTTTCTTAAGGTGTAGCTTATCATCAATAGTTTTTATTACCTTTGCAAACCTTTTGACCATGATATGGGGCTGGATAATTTGTGAAGGATGGAAATAAACATGGGAACTACAAAATTTTATTTTCCAGCAAAATTAAAACAACAAAATCTAACGAATGGAGCAATTCAATAAAAAAATACGTACGGAAAAATCTATAATTTCAATAGTTAAAGGTGAGAAAGAAATGAATAGTTTTAATGTTTTCTCTACCTATGATGATGAAATACATCCGGGTAAAATGTTCATTCACCTTTACAATGAGCTTTTCGATACTTATTCTATTTATAATAATATTAATATTGAGCAATTTATCAACAGAATTAATGAAAAGTACAAATTGCTTTCTGCCAATTATTTATTAAAGCAAGAGTTTTCGAAGCGAAAAAAAATAGACGAAATAGATTACACCAGTTGCTCATATTTAATTAAAATTAAAGAGAAGTTATTGGTTGCGGTATCAAATTACAAGATTGTCTTTTATTATGCTTCAAGCATTTCTTTTGATGAAATAAAAGCAATAATTGAACTTGCCAGGCAAAGTAAAAAAGAAAAAAAACATAAAAGGAAGTTCTACATGGTTTCTGCCAATGCACATTCCGAATATGGTTTTGAATTCAGAAAATTTAATATCAAAAAGCAGGCGCTAAATATTCAGGAAAACTACAATGACGACTTTGTTGAAGTAGACGCCGTGATTCAGCAGTTTTTATCTGCTCAGAAATCCAATGGGCTGGTATTGCTGCATGGAAAATACGGGACCGGAAAAACATCGTATATCAGAAATTTAATGAGTACTGTTAACAAACGCTTTATTTTTCTGCCAGTCAATATGATGGAATCAATTAGTTCACCCAATTTTTTGCCCTTTATTTCAAAATATAACAATAGCATTTTGGTGCTCGAGGACTGCGAAACAATTATTAAACAGCGCGAAAGCGGAAATTCTGACAGTTCTTTGGTTAATCTTTTAAATTTAGGCGATGGTTTGCTTTCTGATGCCTTATCCATCAAATTGATTTGTACCTTTAATGCAGATCTAAAGCAGATTGACCAGGCTATCTTAAGAAAGGGACGTTTAGTTGCCAGATATGAATTTAAGGAGTTAGACACCAAAAAAGCAGATTTCCTTTATAAAAAGATTGGTGGAAAAGAAAAAATTGACAAGCCTAAAACCCTGGCCGAAATATATAATTTTGGTAAAAAGAACTTTGGTGAAGACGAACAAAATCAAAAAATTGGATTTTAATGCGCAAGATGTTTCTGAAAAAACAAGTAATAAATAAATGATAAAAGAAATTAAGATTATTTTTTTATCTTGTAGGAAATAAAAAAATGAAAAGCTACTTTTGTTAATGCAAATTGCATGTGATAAAAATATCTTGGATTTGATAGATTGCTTTCATATGTTTGTAATAATTCAGCAAAATAAAATTGAAATTTTGATTTAATGAAAATTTTAATAGTTGATGACGAACCAATCAATTTACTTTTATTGGAAAGTCTGTTAAAAAATAAGTACGAAACTACATCAGCTGAAAATGGACTTGAGGCCTATAATAGTATTGTAGAATCGCCTCCGGATATTGTGTTGCTGGATATTTTAATGCCTTACATGGATGGTTTTGAAACACTTGAAAAAATCAAAACCAATAAGAATCTTGAGAACATAATTGTTATAATGGTCACCGCAAAGGTGGAGCGCGACGATGTTAGAAAAGCCATGCAATTAGGGGCCGATGATTATATTAAAAAGCCTATTGATGCCACAGAATTATACACCAAGATTGACATTCATGCAAGATTAAAAAAATCAGAAGAGCAGATAATGGAGTATCAGGTATATGTAAATATACATGAAAGTATGATTTCAGCCCAACGAATTCAGCAATCCTTACTGCCGGATAAACAAAGTTTTACAAGAATATTTCCAAATTCATTTATATTGTTCAAACCCAGGGATATGATTGGGGGCGACTTGTATTTTGTTTCGCAAAAATTAAATAAAAAATTTG
>JARGGF010000266.1 GCA_029210905.1 Bacteroidales bacterium
CTTTAACTGCAGATTTACCCTCAGGTGCCAACGGTACCTGGTATATCCATACAGGGAATGCAAGCTTTTCCGACATACACAGCCACACAGCCACAGCAAATAATATTGGCTTTGGACTTAATGTTTTACGATGGACAGTAGTTTCAAACGGTTGCTCCGCATACGATGATGTACAAATCATATATAATGTAGCAGAATCGCATGCAGGCGACGACAATATATCCTGCAATAATTATGTTACATTAAATGCAGATCAGCCTCTTATGGGAACTGGCATATGGTCAATTGCTAAGGGTGGAGGATCTTTTCAAAATAACGCCCTTTATAACACACTGGTAACCAATATTCCAAGAGGTGAAAATATCTACCGTTGGACTGTTACTGCTTATGGCATTGATGCATTTGATGAAGTTTCTGTAACAAATAACTCCTTTGATATCGACGCTGGTGGAGATCAACAAACCTGCGATACAACAGTTCTTCTGAGCGCTGAAACTGCCGGTACTGGTGCTGGAATATGGGAAATATACCAGGGAAGTGGCTATTTTTCTGATAGTTACACAAATTCGCCTACGGTAACCAATATGTTCGAAGGTGAAAATTTATACATATGGACTGTGGTTAGAAACTTCTGCACTGCAAAAGACACGGTTAAAATTACACATTATCAGCCAGTAACCGAAGCTAATGCCGGAGCAGATGCTTTTATCTGCGATAATAATGCTTATCAATTAACAGCTAATCAGCCTGTTGTAGGAACAGGTACCTGGAGTGCAACAAATGTGGACATCACTTTTGATTTACCAAATCAGTACAATTCAATGGTACGCAATTTGGCAAATGGCCCGCAAACTATTTGGTGGACAATAAGCAACCAACATTGCCAAACTGAAGATAATGTGATAATATCATCATGGAAAACAGCAGAAATAATAAGCCAACCAGTTAATAAAGAAATAAATGAAGGTGCAATTTTTTCATTTACCATTGAAACAACGGGTGATGTAGCCTCCTATCAGTGGCAAAAAGATGGGATAAATCTCTCAAATGCTGGCAGAATTAGTGGCGCAGACAGCCCTACCCTGATTATTTCAAATGCGGTAAATTCAGATCAAGGTAATTACCAATGTATTGTTACCGGATATTGTAACAATCTTTTATCAGAGAATGCTACGCTATCAGTTATTTCAGGATTTGAAGAATTAAGTAAAAATGGTATAAAAATGTATCCAAATCCATCAAATGGAGTGCTGCATATTGATTTTGATGAATTACCAAAAATAAGTTCCCTGAGCATCTATCAATTAAATGGAACAAAAGTTTTTGAGAAAAATCAGCTTTCAAGAAAAGAAATTCTGGATTTAAGAAACAGCAGTGATGGAACCTATATTATTATTATTCAAATGGATAATAAACCTGTAAGGGGAAAATTCATTATTAGAAAATAATTCATTATTATTAAAAAATTCACTTCCCAAAAACAAGGAAGTGAATTTTTGACAATATAAAGAGGTTCAATTTGGTACTAAAAACTCCACTTTAATCGTAAAAATGCATAGGTAGCATAGTTTCTGTTTTTATCACCGGTAATAGGATCTACCATATCACCACTAAAATTCTGAATTACCAAAGAAGCAAATAGATTATCAGTAAATGAATAGTCGAACGAGGGTCCAAGAAAATAGCCATTAATTTTAGGATAATACATACAGGCAAATGTACCAGACAAAAGTGGAGTAATTTGATAAGACGCCTGTCCGAATAAATTATACTCAGTAAATGATAAAGTTTTTACTGAAAGAGGTTGATAATAATATTGGTAAAAATCAGAAATCCCGTTGCCCACTATATCAGTGTAGAGAAACTCAAAGGTGAGCGAAAGTGAATTGGCAAAAGTATAACCTGCTGATACAGAACCTATAAATTGACCAGTGGTATCGCTCATGTTGTCTTTCGGATGCAAATAGGAGAACTCTCCCTTAAAGTCAAGACTTTTAATAGCCCCGGACCAGCCACCTCCAATTGCATATTCGCTGGAATTTAACATTCCTGCCAACAACTGAAAATCGTAGTTCCATTTATTAAACCGCCAAAGGGCAGCCAGGGTAATATCTTCATCTTTATCTATTTTGGCAGCCAGCTCAACCGACGAAACATAACTTGTATAATATTGTAACCTCACAGCATCACTTCCAGGTTTTTCAACATAATCAAAATCAAAAAAAGAATAAGCATTAAATAAATCATTAGGGTTCCAGGCAAAAGTTTTACCCCAATTAATTCGTTGCCGTCCAATTGTAGCACTAAAATCTCCTTTTTCATATTGAAAGTACAAGCGATCAATATTCATATTCATAATCACAGACTTTTCTTCAATTACATTCCAGGATAAGTCCAAATATCCTAACTCTGAAGCAGTAATAAAACTGCCATAATCAGGTATTAGTTTAAGGCTTTCACCAGTAAAAAATCTGTTTCGCAACCCAAGTTTAAATGAAAGATTTTCGCCAGGGAACCAATCAAAATTCAGGCGATTGTGTATAAGATTATCATTGATCCAATCACCCTGAATATCCTGAAATTGAATGGATTGCATATTACTGATATAGCCACCAAATTCATATTTTTTTAATGTGTCCTGTGCATTTAGCGTAAAGCTGAATGTACAAACTCCGAGTAAAAAAAAATATTTCAAATATTTAATTGCCATTATTGAAAAATTAAGATATTATTTGAATGAATATTTAATTATTCTTTTCTTACATCAGAAATTACTTTTCCATCTTCCACGGTAATCACCCTGCGTGCCTTTTTTACCACGCGGGCATCATGGGTAGAAAAAATGAAGGTAATATTCTCCTCCCGGTTTAGCTTTTCCATAATATCCAGCAGGTTTTCGGTAGATTTTGAATCAAGGTTTGCAGTTGGTTCATCTGCCAAAACAAATTTAGGTTTTGAAGCCAATGCCCTTGCCACAGCGACTCTTTGCTGCTGACCACCAGAGAGCCTAGCAGGACGGCTGTCGATACGCTCACCTAAACCAACTGCTTCAAGCAGTTCTATAGTTCTTTTGCTCCGCTCTTTGTAGGAAACACCCTGCATTTGCATAATAAATTCAACATTTTCCTTAGCCGTTAATACCGGGATAAGATTATAAGATTGGAAAACAAATCCGATATTATGCAATCTGAAATCTATAAGTTTTGAGCCTTTTAGTTCGTTAATCTCTTTACCTCCAATAATGATTGTTCCTGTGGTAGGATTATCAAGCCCGCCCAGCATATTGAGCAGCGTTGTTTTACCGGAACCAGAAGGGCCAACAATAGCAGCAAATTCGCCTTGTTCGAAATCCAGAGAAACTCCATTAACTGCATGGACTTTAACTTCGGAATCATTATATATTTTTTCTACGTTTTTAATTTCTATTACTTTCATGACTAGCTGTATATTATTTTATATTATTAAATTGTACATAATTATAGTAAGACAAATGATAAAAGTTTAAAGATAAAAGTATTGGCACTATTCAAACCTTTCTTGTTTTTTGAACTATGCTTCCCAAAATCAGCTTCAATTCTTTTGACTCATTGATTAACCAATCTAGCTCATTATTATTCATTTGATCATCTTCGATAGAAATAATTAATCTTAGCCAATAATTTGATTCCCTCATTTCACGTAAAGAAATCCTAACTTTATTGGCAAAGTCAGCCCTCGAAGAACCAGCCTGAGCCTCTTCATAATTTGAACCAGAAGACGCCGAACTTTTAGTTAATTGATATCTTATAATTTGGGTTTCAGGTGACTTAGGTAAAGTTCTTAAAAACTTTATCACCTTCACCGCAAAATCAAACAATCTTCTTGTCAAATCATTTTCCATGGAACCTCATACTTTTATCATTGTCCTTTTGTCTTTTGTCTTCACTCCGTGCGTAATGCTTCAGCCGGATTCATTTTTAAAGCTTTTCTAGCTGGCCATATTGACGCAAGAATACCTGTGAGTATCACTAATAATATAATATTGATATAATTACCAGCCGAAACAACCGGATAAATGATTGCAGAATAACCCATGGCTTCAAATCCTTCAGACCACATGGATAGGTTAATGCCTGACCTGGCCAATAGCGCAAATATTAGCGCACTTGCTCCCATCCCGACAATTGCTCCGGTTAAAGTTAAAAATACCGATTCAAGCATAATCATACTAAAAACCCGCATCTTATTCATGCCTATGGCCATCAACATTCCAAGTTCTTTGGCTCTTTCAAGAACAGCCATCAACATGGTATTGATAATTCCAAATGCCAGGGCTAACATAATAATACCTACATAAATAAAATCCATAAACTCCATCATATCACTCATATAAGCTAAATCAGGTGCTATTTGTTTCCACGACAATACACTATAATTTGGTAATGATCGCTGTAACTCTTTTGCAACCAGCACGCCTTCTTCATTATTAGTAGTTAGAATGGCAATTTCATGAATGAAATCTTTTCCAAAGCCTGTTTCTTTTAGCACAGCATTTTCGAGCACAAAAGCAGTCATTCCATCAAACATATCGTTACTTGTTTTGTATATTCCGGTAACCCTAAACGTAATAGGCACCATAATTTGAGCTGTATCACTAATAGTTACCGTAACTTTTGCCCCCAAACGATAAAATGAAAAATAATTAATTAATTGCTTTCCAAATTGCTTCATTTCATGTTCATTTAACACTGCAGCTAAAGCTTTGCTAAACTGTTTCTCAGTTCTGTAACGTTTTAAAGGCAAACTATCAAGTTTTGCAGTGGTTTCTGCTGGAATTTGCAAAGAGTCAATTGCTGCCATTTTATTGTCCTCAATTTGATAATTCAAAAGTTTTAACTCTTCTGCAGCTTTGCTTCCAATAACTATAGAAGGCAATCGCGATTCATTTTCCAAAAAGTCACCTTCAATAATAAAGTTTGACAAATCTGAAACCTGCTTCTCTTTTTCGAGGTTTACTCCTTTAATAACCAGACCTGTAGTTGACCAATCTGATTGCACCATGGCAAAAGTTTTAGAACGTGCAGTATAGGCAACAACACCATTTAAAGTGTCAAGTATATTTTTAATTTTATCGTAATTGTTAATGGTATATTCAATTTCTTCATTATTCATAAACTCAGGCTCATGAATTTGCACATGCGAAATTTCATTATGTATGCTGGCATCAATCCGCTGTTCTATCAGGCCATTCATAAAACCAATCATTAACATACCGCCCATAATGCCCAGTACAACGGCAACTATTACTACCAGGCTGCGGACTCTGTTTCGCCATATATTTTTCCATGCTATGGACCAAATCATTTTTTTCATTTGATTCTAAATTTAAATTATGAACGTAAGGCATCCACCTCTTTCATTTTCATCACTTTACGAAGTGGGTAAATGCAAGATAAAACAACCATTAATGCTACTATGGCTCCTTGCCAAAATACATATGAATCCACCCAGGCCAAGGGCATAATTGGTTCCATTCCATAGCTTTCAACAGCTTTTGCAAGATCGCCGGTTAAACGCCAGGGATATTTATTTCCAAGGTATAATAAAGGCAAACTTAAACCTGTTCCTAACAAAACACCGATTACCCCCATGAAAAACATTTCAATAATGAGTACAATTGCAAGTTTTGTTTTTTGCATACCCACTGCAACCAAAACACCAAATTCTCTGTATCTTTCGTGAATCATCATTAATACTGTTCCAAAAATTCCAAAGAAAATGATAAAATAGAGGAGTCCTAACATCAATTTCCCGCTTTGGTTGTCACTTTCAATTTGCTGATAAAGAACGTTGTTAAATTCTTTCCAGTTCCTAATCGAAAGGTTTTCATCATCAAGCGTTTGTTTAATTTTTTCCTGCATTGCCAGCATGTTACCGTCGCTATTATCTTCCAGGTTGATGGAGATTGTTGTCACTTGATCATCAAGGCTAAATAAATTTTTTGCATATTTTAACGACAAGTAAATCAGCTTGTTATCAAGATCGGGAGTTGGTAATTTTATAATCCCCTTTACGGGAAATAATCCAGCTGCTGAAATTCCATGATAACCCTGCCCCATTAAAACCAGTGTATCACCAATTTGAAGTTTTAGATATTTAGCCAATCGATCAGAAACAAGGGCACCATCATCGTCTGGTGTAAGACCATTTCCACTAAATGCACAGGCTTTTGCAATTTCCGGAAAATATTTTTGAGACATTTCATCATCCAATCCCAGCTCTAACTCTATAGAAGCTCTGGTAGCATAAGAATTATTAACTAAATTGTTCATTTGTGATAATAACTCTTCGGGAAATGTTGAAGATTTTTTCAATTTTTCAATACTTTCCTGGGTAAATCGGTATTTCACTAAGCGGCTGTTAGGATCGGAAAGATTTTTTTCACGTTCCATATCAACGCCCATAATCATCACACCTTTTGTTTGTGTGCCGAAAGAAGCCAGTGCAAAAGATTCTACCCGTGGCACAACTGCTTTG
>JARGGF010000267.1 GCA_029210905.1 Bacteroidales bacterium
ACAGTTACTAAATTGTAATTCCGAGGTACAACCTTGTTATTCATTTTTAGCTCATCGGCTGTTTCCTTTGGCAGGATATTAAGCAGTAATTCTTCGGTTTTATCCTTTTCTTCCTGCAACTCAATGGTACGTTCGCGCACTTTTTTCTCTAATATTCTGTTTTTGCGTTTTAACCTAAGGCGGCTTAAGAAAAAGACCAAAATAATAAATAACAGAAATCCTCCACCCGCGCTATAATAGAAAGCATCGGTTTGCCAAAATGGTTTGAGAACTGAAAACGGAAGTTCCTGTATATCACTCTCTTGTCCCAGAATATTTTTTGCATTAACAAATAAAACATACTTACCAGCAGGAATAAATGATAATTCAATTACTGGGTTTTCTGACCAGTTTGACCATTCTTCGTAATTAGCAAGCCCTTTAACCTTAAAACGATATTGCGTACCCTCAGGATCCAAGCGGAAAGGTGCTGAAAGTTGCACTTTGAAAGCGTTTCGTTCGTATTCAAAAACAAGATTTTCAAGTGAATAGAGACTATCAGACTTGTCATAGACTGAAGAAATATGTACCTTGAAATTATCATTTATCTGTTTGATGGTATCGGACAGCACTTTAATTAATTCTTTTTTCCCATTAATAATCCAGGTATTGCCTTCGCTGTCAACATAAACTTTTCTTATTTTTGAAAAAAGGTTCCAGAATTGGCTGTTGGAAACTGTGATTCCTGAATCGAGAGAGGTCCACGAATTGTTTTCGTTTGTCCAAAAATTTTGGTTGCTACTGATGTATCTGAAATTACGATGGTGAAACTGTTCTTTGTTTTTGTAAGTAGCAGATTGAGTAGCGCTATTGTATTCGAAAATACCTGCCGACTGAATAAAAAATAGTTTCCCATTAATCTGTTTAACAATAATTGGTTCATTAATTTTTTCAGGGAACTTTATTACAATAGGCTCTGCATAAGCTAAAGTTGAATCTTTTTTGCAGAAAAATGCCTTGCCCTCGGTTCCAAAAACAAGGTTCCCAGACTCGTCCTGACATATTGAATATACTGCTTTGCTCAGGTTCTCGAAAAGCATTTTTTTCTCCCAGCTTATTTCTTTTGTTATCGAATCTGTTTTGGAAATGATAAACTGAACTCCTTTTAGTGAGGCTGCATACAAAATATTGGTGTCTATATCTGTCCACAATGAATTGATATAAATATCTTTGATTAACGAATGTGCCACAGAGTCAGAAACTTCGTACAATCCAAAATCCGAAATGGCAAGTACCTTTCCATCAAATTCATACAATTGTTTGCATTTATCCGAAAGTCCGCTTACAGGAATAAATTTATAGTCGATGGACTGAGTGATGTAAGTTTTTTTTGGAATAAATTGATAGCCGTATTTTGCTTTTTCTTTTACCAGGATTTCCTTCTCCTTTATGTTTTTTATTTCATTAAGGATATATACACCATTATTCGAAGCTACATAGGCGTCCTTATTTTTAAGCAAAACATCATTTATGTTTCCGTATATTCCAGGGTAAGGTGTATAATCCCTGATACTTAGGTTTAAATCGCAGCTACTAAGTCCATGTTCATGGGCAAACCAAAGTGCATTATTTTGATCCTTTGCAAAAGCATAGATTTCATCATCAGGAAGTCCGGTCATATAGTTGATACTGAATTTTATTTTACCGTAAACCTTGTCTATAATTACGCACCCACCAGTAAGTGTGGTTAAAGCAAAATAATCATCGGAAAAATCAATGCCATTCCACAGGATATTTTCTTTTAGAAAATCCCGGATTTGAGTACGTTCCGAAAAACTTTTAAAAGATTTTCCATCAAAAAGATACAGCATATTATCGTTGGTGCCGATAAGAATGTTAATTTTATTACAAGTGGTGCTGAAAAGAACAATTGAATTACGGAATTTATCTGCACCCTGGAGCGGGATTAGTTCCTTACTGTTCAGCTTGCAAACCCCTTTGCTTTTTAAGTTTAAATAGATGGTGTTTTTGCGGACTAATATTCCTCTATACTCATCGTTTTTTTCAGGAATGAGGAGTGTTGTATTTGAAATGTTTAATTTGTCAACAATGTAAACACTCGTACTACTGTAAAATATTATCTTTTCGTTGGTAAGGACAATCTGGTTGAATTCGCCCGTGTTTTCCTCAAATTGCTTTAATTGAATGTATTGATACTGGCCTTTTTCATCACGCCTGATATAACCAATTTCATTTTTTAGCCCTGTATAGATTCTCTCAGCCGTAGAATCTGCTTTTAGTGATAATACATTGGCTGGGACATTTTGTACCCTGCTCCAAAAAGTGCCGTTAAAAACAGCGACCCCTTTTCTGTTCGCTAAAAAAACAGAAGAATAATTATCAAAGGCAATGCTCTTGATCTGAGCATCTGCATAAGCTTCATCTATTTCATAGTTTGAAAGATAAATATAACCTTTTTGTGCTATAACATTTGAATAAATGGATAAAATAATGATTATCAGGCAAAGAATATGATTTTTCATGGACGTAACTAATTAACTGGTTTTTGATGGTAAGGTAATAAAAGAAATCAAGAAAGGAAAACAGAATATCTGCAAGGTAAAATTAACATCTTGCTTTTCTCGAGATAGAAAAATTTGATAATTTTATTTCAGAAATATTTTTACCAAACTTAATATTACACAATTAATTCAAAATATTGTAACAATTGTTTTTGCTCCTATTCGTAACTTGCCAATAATTTTTTTACTAAAAATTTAAATATGATAAAATTAAAAACATTGACAGTGATGGTGATTGCATTCAGCCTTTTGATATTAGGGTGCAATAACAAGGATGAAGCAACGGGAACCTTGAGTATTAAATTAACAGATGCTCCTTTCCCAACTGATTTGGTGCAGGAAGCCAATGTTACTATTTTTAAAGTAGAAGCCCGACAAAGTGGTTCACATGAAGGCTCTCCTTATGTTACTTTATCGGAGGAGGAATTTTCATTTAATCTTTTGGATTTGACAAATGGTATTACAGCCAATCTTGTAAATATAGAAGTTCCTGCAGGATCATATAATTTGTTCAGGCTTTACATATCCAAAGCAAGTGTTGTACTTAAAGATGGTAAAACTTATGACCTCACTGTTCCAAGTGGAGCTTCTTCAGGATTGAAAATATTTGTAAAACCTGAAATTGTTGTTGCCGGCGGTTTAACAGCAGAATTAGTGCTCGACTTTGATGTAAGTCAATCGTTTATTCCGCAAGGAGACATATCTTCACCTGATAACGTTACAGGTTTTATATTTAAACCCGTAATTAAGGCAACAAATGTTTCAGTAGCAGGTAGTTTGGTTGGAACAGTTACCAATTTAATTCCTGAACCTATAGAAGGGGCACAGATTTCAGTATTTGCTGCGGATACCTTAAATACTACTACTTTTACTGATGAGCTTGGAGGTTATGCTGTATTAGGCCTGGAAGCAGGTTCTTACAAAGTAATGGTTGAGTCAGAAGGTTATGTTAGCCATACTGTTGAAGTAGTTGAAATAATTGTAGCAAATGCTACAACCCAGAATTTTGAACTTGAAGAGGAGCAACAATAGAGGAAGTTTAAGCAGATTGATATGTAGGTAAACTTTTTATGATTTTCTAAAGCTTATTTTCATTATGTTATCCTGCATATCTTTTTAATACATATACACTTATATGATATTAAATAAATAGCAAATAAAATTTAAATTAAAAATCAGTTTAATTATCAGAAGCACATAATTCATTTTTACATTATTTACATTAACAAGTTTTTAATAGAATCTTACTAGACTTATCTGCAACGCAAAATCATCTTTGGTTTTGCTAATGATCTGCATATTAGAGGCTTGTTACTTATTTTTTAACTAAAAATTTTGAGTTATGAAACTGAAAACTTTAAGCATCTTATTGGTTGCAATTACATTTATTTTTGGAAGTTGTGACGTTAAAAAGAATGAAACAACCGGAACCGGAATTCTCCACGTTCAAATAACGGATGCACCGTTTCCAACAGATTTGGTGGAGGAAGCCAATGTAACAATTAGTAAAGTTGAAGCGAGGCAGCGAATTGAAGAAACGGATACTACACCGGCCACTGCCTCATTTATAACCCTTTCTGAAGAGGAGTTTTCATTTAATTTGCTGGAATTAACAAATGGAGTGACTGAAGATATTGCCAATGCTGAAGTTCCATCTGGAACATATGATTTAGTCAGGCTTCATATTACCAGTGCAAGTGTCTTGTTGAAGGACGGGCGAACATTTGATTTAAAAATACCAAGCGGTTCTTCTTCAGGGCTTAAGATTTTCATTAAACCCGCAATTGTAGTAGCCGGTGGCCTGTCTGCTGATTTATTGCTTGATTTTGATGTCAGCAGATCCTTTGTTGCACAGGGAAGTCTTTCGAAACCTGAAAAAATACATGGATTTATTTTTAAACCAGTTATAAAAGCATCTAATAAATCTTATACAGGCAGTATAAAAGGTGTTGTAACTGATACAGTTTCTGTAGGTATCGACGGTGCACAAGTTTCAATTTTTGCTGCAGATACATTAAATACAACAACATTTACAGATACCATTGGAAATTATATGGTTTTAGGCCTTGAAGCAGGCACTTATAAGGTAACTGTTGATGCTGGAGGTTATGTATCCAAATCTGTAGACAATGTTGCAGTAATTGCTGCTAATGCTACAATACTTGATTTTGAACTGAAAGAGGAATTATAGGATTTTGTGATTAGGCAAGGTAAGCAGATGGATTAATTAAAATAAAGAAAGTTAATTTTGATTTAATTCAGCTGCTTTCTTTTTTGTCTGTATTTTTTTTGGTTTGAATATCTGCTAAAATATAATCCGGGTTGACTTCCAATCAATTTTATTGTTGCCAAAATATCGATGGCTCAATACGGAATTTATTTATGCAATTTAGCCAGTCTACATTGATTCATGGAATATTGAGATCTGAACTAAGTTTTTGATTTTTTTGAAAGAAAAGCCCTCTTTTAGGCACTAATATTCATCTATCTATCGTTGAAAAAGGACATAGTTACATAAAATTTGGCTAAGCCTTAAATTTTGGCTTAAAGGAGCTCCGCGTTGCGGGGCTTTTTTTATATCGATTCTCAAAATATTAATTTGGATTAAAAACATTTACAAAAACTGAATTTTATTACCACAGTTATAATTATTTGTTATATTTTGCAACATTCAAGACTTAACAAATTGATTAAAACAGAAGCATTTTGAATTCCTAATGAAAATAATTCAAACTCGCACAGACTTATCCGGGTTAAACGATAAACAAAAGGAGGCGGTTATCACGGAAGATAAACGGGTACTTGTATTAGCAGGTGCTGGTTCTGGAAAAACAAAGACGCTACTTCAAAAGCTCATTTTTTTGATAAATGACAGAAATGTAAAGCCTGCAAATATACTGGCAATTACTTTTACAAAAAATGCAGCCAATGAAATGATTGACAGGCTAATTATGTCTGTGGACTCACCTGGGAATTACGAAAGAATTTTATTTGACAAAAAAATACCAAATAGAGAAAAGGATCGGTTCAGACTGCAATATCGTCGAAAATATACCTGGATAAATAATCTTACCATCCGAACTTTTCATAGCCTATGTTATTATTTGCTAAGGAATTATGGGGTTCATACCTTTGATAATAAATTTCGGATTTTGAGTGATCAAAAAGTTATCGATGAACAGTTTTCACACCTTGCTGCTCCTGAAACTGAGCGGGATATTATGAAAAAAATACTGGTGGAAGTTTGTGAAGACAAAAACTACCTGCTTGATTTAAAGAGATATATCCTCGATTACATTATTGATAAAATTCATATTAAAAACATTGAAAGCTATAAGCATTATACTGATGGGATGTTTTATACCACTTTAAAAGGTGACAGGGTGCGTTCAAAGTCAGAAAGGGATATTGCCGATTGGTTGTACCGGCACAATATCAGATATGAATACGAACAGGAAGTTTATTTTAAGAAATTTAAATGTAAACCCGATTTTTATATCCCTCAAGCCAATATGTACCTTGAGCATGTTAGCGAAAAAAGTTATCCATTAAAACGTAAAGAGGAACAATTCGAAGAAGCCGGAAAATTGTATGTAAAGATATTTGAGGAAATGACCAGTGATTCTGTTTTGTTCAATCTTGCCCTTGATCGCATTATAAAAGGTCGAATTTCTACAAATTATGAACCTGATATTGCCATCTCATTTGAAGAAGAATTCAGATCGTACCATGAGAACATCAACGATTTTGTTAGCTTACTTTTACGCGTTAACAACATGATTAAGGTTGAAAACCTAGATTACGACAACATTCTTAAAAAAGGGAAAGCCGATCCTCATGAACGAATCAGTGCTTTTTATCATCTGGCTGTTCCACTGTTTAAAAAATACAGCAATTATTGTCAATTTAAATCATATCTCGATTTTAACGATA
>JARGGF010000268.1 GCA_029210905.1 Bacteroidales bacterium
AATTTTTAGGGGCGTAGCCCTGTATTTTTGTTAGCAAACCATTGTTGCCTGAATGTATAGGGGCTTAGCCCTATGTTCTTCGCAGCAAATATTGTTGCGTAATATTTAGGGGCGTAGCCCTGTGTTCTTCAATGTCTTTTTTTTGATAACAGGACTACGCCCCTTTATTGTTGGTATTATTATTTGTTTACGAAGATTATAGGGCTAACGCCCCTTTTTTTGTTGCTATCATTCGTATTACGAAGATTTTAAGGCCAACGCTCTTTTTTTATGCTGCCTTTTTTCTTACGAAGATTTTGGGACTAGCTCCTTTTTTCTTGATCTTTAGTAATTTGGTGTTATGCCGCGTTTCATTTTACGCGGTTCTAAGTTCTTTTTTTTTCTTTCGGTCTATAAATAGTAAATTATCCGCTGTGTTGTTGTCTTTTTACACTTGAAGTCAACTATACGGCATTGAAATAGTTATTGCTATTTTTATAATAAACAGATAAACTGCAAATATTTATCCCTTTACTAAATAACTTTAATTGCCATTTTTGCAGGCTTACACATTAATCAAACGAAGTTTTGAGTTTTTAAGCCAGCCCTTGTTTAATATAAATATGGCAAATGCAAATGTAACCCCGGCTGAACCAGCCACAAAATCTTTTAAGCTAAACGATCTTACCGGAATAAATAATTGAATTAGTTCCGTACCAAAAGCAAAGGCAATGCAGAAGGCAAAAGAACGGAATAATTCATAAAAATGTTTGTCCAAAAACTCATTTAATTGCCATAATATAAAAAGAAATGCAAGCCCAAAGTAAGCTCCAAGATGAAGCCAGTAGTCAAGGCGAAATTTAAATATCCAAAATCCTAATTTTACATGAGTTGACCATGGTACAACTGTTAAAACAAGCATCAAAAGTATGTATGACCAAAATATATAACCAAAATATTTTTTTCCCATTTTATTATTCAAAATCATTTCTACACAAAACCAGATATACTAGCTTGTAAAGATAATTCAATAATACCGGAATATTGATTAGATATGATAAAATGCACAAATCCCCCAATAAAGTATTTATAATATTTGATAAACAACACTTTCAATCTTTATAAAAAACTTTTATTAAATTTTTATCTACACGATAAACCGAAATGTCATCGTTGTAAAAATCGCCAAGAGCCTTAAGCAAACCAACTGCAATATGGATAAGTGAACGCGATGAATGGTAGGTAATGAGCACTGTATTTTGGTTTTGCCAATCTATTTCAAAAACAGGGGGGTTTTTATCAGTCAGTGTTGCACTTAATTTCTTATGCAATTCAGTTAGGTTGTTTATAAATTCTTTTGAAGACTTATGTGCATCAAAAAAGGCAAAATATTTTTCACGTGCAAAAGTTTTAATCCAGTAATTTCCAAATACTTCCCCAAATTTTCTGTCGCCAAGATTTAATTTTTTCAAAGATGCTTTTATTAGTACTTCTGCTTTATTATCGGCAAGTTCCTGATTGGACAAAGGGTAATAATTTGGATCAAATCCTGCATATTCAAGAATTTCTTCCCAGAAACTTACGTCAAATCTATTAACCACTAATTCCTTCAGACCAACAATAAAAGCACCATGCATATCTTAAAAATTGATATTTTAGCAAATTTACAAAGGAAAGCTTCCTTATCAAAGTGGCTATTTTACAAAATGATAAAAACCATTTAAATGACAAAAGCATCGAATAGCAAAACCGGTATTATTTTATGTGGTGGCAAAAGTAACAGGATGGGTAAAAATAAAGCATTACTGAGTTTTGGCAAGGATACTATTATTGAGTTGGTAGCCAAAACATTAAGTACTATTTGCGACCAGGTTATTATCAGCACAAATTCAAATGAACTTTACTTTCTGCCTTACACAAAAGTGGCTGATAAATTGGTCGATATTGGACCAATTGCAGGTTTCCATAGCAGCTTACTGGAAACTAAAACAGAGCACAATTTTATAGTAAGCTGTGATACGCCTTTTATTTCATCGGCATTATTATTACATTTATTTAATCATTCAAAAAATTACGATGTTGTGCTTCCTGTCTTCGAAAATCATCTTCAACCCATGACCGGCTATTTTAATAAAAATATTATTAAAATTATTGAAAATCAGATAGAAGCAGGAAATATTAAACCGATAAATATTTTTGAAAACGCAAAAATGAATGCTTTAAAAATAGATAGTGCTTTAAATTTTTATCACAAATATCTTTTTTTTAATATTAACAGCCCCGAGGAATATGAACAAGCCAAGTTAATACACAAAAGTATTTTTTGATCAGTAAAAGTTATCGTAATTTTGATGCTGATATTATAATTATTATTGTAAACTAAAAAAATTAAACGTTGTGTTCTATTGAGCAAAGCGAATAACCAGAACCTGGTTAAATTTCAACAATTTAAATTTTAACTTATGAAAATAAACGTTCTTTTTTTCGGAATTTTAACTGACATAACCGGAACAAGTTCCATGGAAATAGAAGATATTGAAAACATCAGATTACTTAAATCGTGGCTCTGGAAAAATTATCCCAAAACAAAAGATATGGATTTTCAGATAGCCCTGAATAAAAATATTATTGAGGGAAAGGCGGAACTGAATGACGGCGACGAAGTTGCTCTTTTACCTCCTTTCGCAGGTGGTTGAAAATTAAAAAATAAAAAGCTGAGAAGATATTGTTATTTTTAAAATACAATCATCATTCGCGAATATAATATATTGTAAATAAGATACTTAATAAGTGCTTCGGCAAATCTGTATTTTATGTTTATCACCTCTGAATATTAACTTAATGCATTAATTTTAAAAATAATGCTTTCTTCAGTATACCGAATAGCCTGTTATTTTAAATAATGCGTATGAATTCGTATAGTTAATTTACAGAATTCCAGGTTATTATATTTAAAGAAAATAAAAGTTAATAAGTTAACAAAATTGAGCAATATGCCAACTGTAAATGATACTTTTTTACAAGACAGTCCCATCCGTTCTGAGCAAGTTAGTGAAATTATTAAAGGTGCCACACAAGGTGATATTGGAGCACATTCCATATTTTTAGGGCAGGTAAGAAGTGACCTTGTTAATAAACAAAGTGTTACAATTATTGAATATTCGGCCTACGATGAAATGGTAAATAATGAGATGAAGAAAATAATCAGCCAAGTGTCGGCTAAATATGACGATCTAAAAAGAGTCTACATCATGCACTCAAAGGGAGCTGTTAAAGCCGGGGAGATTTCTCTTTTTGTATTTGTTGGTTGTGGCCACAGAATTCAATCTTTTGAAGCTGTAGCCGATCTAGTAAATCTTATTAAACAAAGGATACCCATCTGGAAAAAAGAATATCTTGACGATGATACCTACATTTGGACCGAAAATGAGAATTAACCTTTATCGGTCATTATTTTCAGGTACATTTTTTTAATAGCAATGGTATCAGGATGCTCAGCGCCCATTGAATCCATTGCAATAAATAAAGAACGCTTTATTGCTGTAATTGCCCTATCCAAATCATTAATTTCTAAATACATGGTTGCCAGTTTCATCCAGTTAATTGCTATGCGGTGGTGTGTTTCACCAAAATTTTGAACATCTATCTCAAGCGCTTTTTTAAGATAATCAATAGCAGGTTTATAATGACCCATGGCCTTGTAAACCTTGGCAATGTAAGCATATCGAAGCGCTACCTGGGGATGATTGGCCCCGTAATTTACAATTGTTGTTTTTATTGAAACTATGAGTAGATCATATGCCGTTTTATAATCACCAAGATCATTGCAGACCATAGCCAGATTTGATTGTCGGATAGCCACCTGAGGATGGTCTTCAGGATATAGTTTTAAATCAATATTAAGTGCAGATTTTAATAATTTCTTTGCTTCCGAAAATTTGCCCATATCACGGTAAACCATGCCTAAATTTGAATACCTGATTGCAACTTTGGGATGATTTTCAGGGTAACTTTTTATTGTTGATTGTAAAGATTTCTCCAGCAATTCAGCAGCTTTTTGATAATCTCCCAAATCAGCATAAAGGTTGCCTAAATTAGCCATGCTGAGCTCAACAATCTTATTATCAGACCCATACTTTTTCAAATCAGCCTCAAGAACCTTTTCAAGAATTACACGGGAAGTTTCAAGATTTCCATTATCACGATACCGGAGGGCCAAATTGTTAGCGAGTGAAACCATTTCATCATGAGTAAGATCAAATAAATTAACCAGTTCCTGCCCAAATGTCAACCATTGTATTGCAACTTTCGGGCTTTCTTTTTGCTTATCAACACTCAACAATTTTATTATATTAATTACCTGAGGAAGATAAAATTCAAAATTATGAGGATATTTTACTGCAATAAATTCCTTAAGTGTTTTATTTAAGCTGTAAGAAAGGTTAAAATTTTCAATCCAACCTTTCTTCACCAGCTGCCCCAGGCTGAATTTAAAAGAAGTCAGCCTCTTTTTATCAGTTAAAAACAATTTTATCAAATCTTCTATTTCAAAATATCCTCCCGGGAATATGCTAAATTGCCTAAGTATATTTAGTTCTGCAATTGGATAATTATTTAAAGGAAACAAGTTATCGTAATAATTAACTAAATTGTTAACAGTTAAGTTTTTATAATCATGAATCTTACTCAAATCAGCAGCGGAATCGGTGTCTATAGCTTTTAACTGTTTGAGTAATTTGTTCAGCTTACATTTATTGAACTGCGCAGAAATTGCAAGCAATTTAATAAGTATAGGCTGGAAAGAAAATGGACTAAGAATTTCCAGAACCAGTTGGTCATTTTTTTGCAGGAGGTAATGCTTGTAAAAGAGTTCTAGTGCATAATTCTCAGATAATTTTTCGATGGTAACTGACCTAAAGTCCTTAAACACTAATCGGCTGGTGGCTAAAATCTTCCAATGGTTTTGTAAAGGAGTAATCTTTCTCAATTGCTGAAAATCTTCAGCTACATCATCAAGGATTAAAAGGTTATTTCCTTCAATTTTGTTTAATTTATCAATAATTCTATGTGAAATTTCTGAAGTAGTTGTATACTTGTTTTCTATTGAAAAGTATTGTTTTAAGCGTAGGTCCTTCGACAAATTTTCAAGAATTCCTGTGCAGGCATTTATCCATATAATATGCTTAAAACCAGAAAGATAATTATTTATAAACGCCGTGGCTAAAGCTGTTTTCCCACTGCCACCGTTTCCAGTAATTACCACATCAGCTACACCCGAATCAAAATATTCTTTTATTTTTTTTAATGATTCATGCCTGCCAACAAAATTTGGATCTTTTGGAGGGAAATTGTTTATATAAACCACGTTTTCCAAGATTTTCATGTCAGGTAAAAACTTCTATACTATAGTCAGACATACGAAGCATCCATCATTTAAAACAAAACAACACACCAGTGCAAATTGTAAGTGATAGCTCCCGACCTTAATGGCTTAACATGGCAATAATAACAATACTAAAAGGGTATAAAGTTAAAGTGAAGATCTGTTAAATTCTGATATATTTTTCCATTCTCAAGAATTTCATCATCTTCTTTAGTGTAGTACCAGTTAACTGCTATGTTAAAATTATTACTGTCCATTAACCTTTCAAAAATTTCAGTATATATTTTGTGCGAAGCAGAATTAAAATAGCTTAATTTCATGTTAATCACCAGGTTCTTTTCACCAATAAAGGTATACTCTTCAAACCAATCAAGTATTTGACTGTAAAATGCAGTTATATCTTCAGGAAATGATTTTCCGGTAAGTTCACAAATACCCGTGGATGGATCCAGACAAACATATGGTGTATCGATTTGTTCCTTTATTTCAAGCTTTCGTAATATCATCCTTATCTATATATTGAGATTAATTGATAAATGTTTGATTAATTTCAAAATTAATAAAAAAAACAAAATCCAGGTACATGACCGGGATTTATTATGCTGCATGGATGAGTTGCAAAAAAATTCAACATTTGTTAATAACCCCCTACAAGTCCAAATGAGTATCATTTTTCATTCACAAGCTATAGCAGCACGTATATTAATTGTAATCTTTTTCATAAGCAATCAGCCTGAAAGGAATATCTACTACCCTTTCAAATTCTTCTCCGGCATCTAAAAGTTCTTCATCATCATCAGGATAATACCAGTTTACAGTAATTTCGGCACCCTCCTGCATAAATTCTTCTAGCTTGTACAACATATCAAGCATAATTTTTGAAGAAGCCGTATTGTAATAATCCAATTTAAAATTGAATGTAAGTTCCTTTATACCAGAACCTTTTAAGAAATCCAACCAATTCAAAACTGGATCAAAAAATTTTGACACATCCGGCGGATAGGATTTGCCGCTTATCATACAATAGCCTGAAGTTGCATCAAGCATAACATAAGGGGTATCTTCCTTTTCCTTTATTTCTAAATTTTCCAACAATTTTATAATTCGCAATGGT
>JARGGF010000269.1 GCA_029210905.1 Bacteroidales bacterium
TGCACAGTATAATGAATTTCGTGGTGAACTGAACCAATGTGTTTTGCAACTTTCTGGGCAGCAGCCAGATCAGGTGCTCCTTCTAGGCCAACTGCAAATGAGTGAAGTTGTGGCCACCAGGCATCTTCTTTGTCGCCTGATTCTACCCGCATTTTTGAATATTTTTTAGCCAGTGCTGATGTAATTGAAGAATCCAGGCCACCGGACAGGAGCACCCCGTAAGGTACATCAGACATTAGCTGTCTGTGAACTGCATCCTCCAAAGCTTTTTTTATTTCTTCAATATTTGTGGTATTGTCTTTTACATTTTCATATTCCATCCAATCGCGCTCATACCATTTTTTCATTACTTTATCGGCACTGTAAAAGGAATGTCCGGGAAGAAACTCTTCCACATGGTTGCAGAACTTTTCCAGGGCTTTCATTTCGGAAGCCACAAAGTAATTTCCATGTTCATCCCGTCCCTGGTACAAAGGGATAATTCCCATGTGATCACGTGCAATAAAAAACACATCTTTTTCAGTATCATAAAGTGCAAACGCAAAAATTCCATTTAAATCTTCAATAAAATCAATTCCTTTTTTCCTGTACAGTGCCAAAATTACTTCACAGTCAGAATTTGTCTGATATTCATATATATCCTCTGTTTGGGCACGTAATTCTTTATAATTATATATCTCGCCGTTTACCGCCAATATATGCTTTTTGTCCTTACTGAATAAAGGCTGTTTGCCTGATTGAGGATCAACAATAGAAAGCCTTTCGTGGGCCAAAATTGCTTTTTCTGAACAAAAAATGCCTGACCAGTCTGGTCCACGGTGTCTGACTAACTTGCTCATTTCCAATGCCTGAGTCCTTAACTCCTGAAAATCTGATTTGATATCAAACACCCCAACGATACTACACATAAAATTGATAATTTAAATTCATTGCAATATTAAGTAAAAACTTTTAAAATAACTAAATAATTGACATAAAACTTTTAAAATGATACTAAAACTTTGATTTGTGATTTAATTTTGTTGTTCAGTCTGAAAAATATAATAAATATAAAATCAGTCTGATTTTTTTTAATAATGAATTGCAAAGAAATACTTTTTTTAAAAATAAGTTGCCTTATTTTATGGTTTATCTGTTCAAATTTATGATATTCGTAAATTCAAAATTTTTAAAAATAAGCATGGAGAACCCTATTTTTCAAAACAGGATAGATTTATCAGCCTTAAAAACTTCAGCAGATTTGCTGAAAGCTGAAATTGCCAAAGTAATTGTTGGCCAGGATAAAATGGTAGATTTTATGTTGATTGCCATTTTAGCCAAAGGGCATGTGCTGCTCGAAGGAGTGCCAGGCATTGCAAAAACCCTGGCTGCCAGGTTGGTTGCAAAAACAATAGATACAGGTTTTTCACGAATACAGTTTACTCCCGACTTAATGCCCTCTGATATTGTTGGTACATCAGTTTTTAATCTTAAAAATTCAGAGTTTGAGTTTAAACCTGGACCTGTTTTTTCAAATATTATTCTGATTGATGAAATTAACAGGGCCCCTGCAAAAACACAGGCTGCACTATTCGAATTAATGGAAGAACAGCAGGTTACTGTTGATGGAAGCACTTATTTAATGCGCGATCCTTTTGTGGTATTTGCCACCCAAAACCCGGTGGAACAGGAGGGAACCTATAAACTGCCTGAGGCTCAGCTCGATCGTTTTATTTTTAAAATTGAAATTGGTTATCCAAGTATTGATGAAGAAGTCAGCATTATTGAAAAACACCATCAAAATCCTGGTTTGACTGCTCTTGAGAATGTAATAAAAATTTTAACCCCGGCCCAAATTGCAGAATATCAACAAATTATCAAGCAAGTTCATATTGAACCGAATTTAATAAGGTACATTGCTGAAATAGTAAATAAAACCCGCAATAACAATGCTTTATTTTTAGGAGCTTCACCCCGCGCATCACTTGCTATTTTAAATGGTAGCAAAGCCATGGCAGCACTTCTCGGACGCGATTTTGTTAAACCTGAAGACATTAAGGAATTGGTGTATCCAGTTCTAAATCATCGTATTATCCTTACCCCTGAAAAAGAAATGGAGGGCGTGAGCACTAAAAAAGTGATTGAACATTTAATTGATTCTGTGGAAATTCCGAGGTAACAAATAAAGTAGCTTACTCTACTAGCCAGTCTTTAGCTTCTTCAAGATTATCAAATGGTTTCAGGCCGTTTTTTCCAATCACAAGATTGTATGCCATTAAAAGTATTTTTTTGGTGGGGCTGGTAATCCCAACAATAGCCCTTTTGGTAGCCAGTTTTGGGGTGTCCTTTGCTACTTTTTTAGCAGCTTCCATATATTCCTGGGTGGCATAAGCATTTGAAATATCCGTTAGTTGCAAGTATTCTTTGTTTTCTTGAATAATAATCTTCTGGGCTTGTTTTAAAATAACAAGCATTTCAGCTACATCTTTAGTTCCTTTATAATCAATAAACAAAATTTCTTTTCCTTTATGGACAATCTTACTTACACCAGGCATATTAGTCAGGATTTTAGTTTGTAGTATAAAATAGTGCAAAATCTATGCCGTTTCATAATATTAATCAATGCTATAGTGCTGATTCAAAATATTTAATAGGTGAACAAGCCCGGTGACTGGTCCATTCTAATCACATCTGGTTTATCGGGGTTCAGGTTATTAAACAGTCTTGGATCTGCGGCATTAAATAGAAAACCCATTCTGCCAGACCCTTCCGGAGCTCTCACAAAGTAGGCAAAACCAAGTGTAATGGTCTCAAAAATCCAACTTTCATTTTTTATTCTTAATCCTGCACCTAAACTTGCATAATAAGATAAATTTTTGCCTAATTTTTTCTCCGGAGAGATCCAGCCCATATCAGAAAATGTAAACAATGAAAATTTAAAGCCTAATAAATACCAGGGTGTAAATAATGCACTTTCAAGATTTAAGGACAACTTCTGTGTACCTTTTAATCCTTCTTTATTTAATCCTGATGCAATGGATGTCCATCGATTATTTAAGTTAGCTTTGCTTTCGGGGTCTGTTAAGTTAATTCCATATTGGAATTTTATATTGATAAAGTTCCTGATGCTGTATCTGTTAAACCGGTGCAGATTACCAATATTAAGAAGTTCAATTTTCACTACTCCGTCCTGCAATGAATCAGCACTATAAAAACTTCCCGCTGAAAAATCAAGCAGAAAATATCCGGGCCACTTATAGTGTTTGGCAATAGCAACTCCTCCTCCAAAATAAGGTCTGTTAAAAAATTCATCTCGGTCAAATCCTGTAGTTATTTTAAAAACATAACCATACGGAATGTCTTCAGTAATACCAAAACCCATTACAAGACTACTTTTATAAAAATTTCGTTTTATTATTGAAAATTCGGCCAGATAAAGATTTCTATCGTGATAAAAGAAATTGCTGTCTTGATTTACTTCCGGTCGGTTTAAAAAATTTGAATTGGTATATCTAAATGAAACATTAATTCTAGTCCTGTCCTTATCCGACAATGGAAAAGCACGCCCAATCCAATAATCCTGCAGAATTGCGCGATATGGAACAAACCAATTAGAATCATTTTCGGCATATTCCCGGTTATCGGTTAAATCATACAGGGCCAAACCTCCGGCATATTTGGTTTCAGGACTAATAAATTCCTTATTAAAAGCGATTAATTTTAATCTTCTATCCCACGAATTTTCATATTCAATCCTTGCCGAAATGAAGGACCTGGAAATGTTGTTAACCGAATAACGAAAACCATAACCATATTGTGGCTCATATCCTGATCTGTAAATTAATGAATGGCGCATATCATGGCCTATCCCCATAAAATTTTTATCGTACAGCGTTAATTTAAAATTATCAACACTATTATAGTCACTACCAATTCCAATGGAGAATTCATCTTTGGTGTAAATTACAATATCCGCCTGGGTACTGTCCTGCTTATTCGGAATAACATGTATTCGAGCATCTTCAAGGTAGGGTGTGCGACGCAATATGCGTTCATTATCAGCTAGTTGATTTGCATCTACCAGATCGCCTTTTTTAAATGTTAAATTATTTAAAATGATATTTTTTGCTGTATTCATATGAAGTTCATTTGCCCCTTTTGCCAGTATACTCTGCGCCCTGACAAGTGTGTCGTGGATTGAGCCTTCGATAATGTCTATTTGTTTTAGACTGATACTTTTAATGATCAGTCCTTGATTGGGTATAAATACATCCTCGCTTCTATTAAAATTTGAGGTATCATGAACCTCAATAGGTGCCGTTTTAAATACCAACCGGAAAAGTTCCTCAGTTACCTTATTCCTGTATGATTTTACCCTTAATGAATCATAGAAAACATCTGAGCGTTTTATTGGGTTTTTTCTGATACGGTAACGCGTGTGTTTTGTTAAAATTACAACAGTGTCTTTAGGCGAGAAATAGACCGTGTCCTTTGTTATTACAATTTGTGATGCTGTATAAGATATAGTATCATTGTTTTTTTTAACCACAGTCCAACGTTGGGCCTTTGAAATTGAAAAACCAGATAAAAAAAGAAAGGTTAATGAGAATAAGAGAAGGTGTTTCATGCAAATTTTTGATAATTCATAATAGCATTGAATATTAAATTAATCTTTTCTCTTTAAATATTAGGTGGCTCAATATATTTTGGTTCAATAAAATCGGTTAACCAAACATTGTTTTTTGAAAGGTAAAAATTTATACCCTTATTGAACATTTTACCCGACATAATTTTTAGAAGGACTACTTTCCCATGCCGCATGCCAACTTTTGTAGCTGTTTCGATATCTTGTGAAAGATGAACATAATTTCTGGTACCACTGTGAATACCATTTTCGAGTATAGATTTCAAATTTTTGATTGCTGTTCCATGGAAAAGTATTTCAGGAGGTTCTGTTGGGATTAACTCAAGGTCAACCATTATGGAGTGGCCCTGATTGGCACGGATTTTTGAGAAATCATCGTTGAAGGAATATCGCTGTTTGTCACAATTTTTAACAATATATTTTATGTCTTCAAGGTTGAATTTCTTGCCTTTTAACGCACTTTTTCCAATGAGTTCATTTACATCAGCCCAGCCCTTATCATCTAATATCAGACCAATCAATCCAGGATTATGCCTGAGGAGCAGACTCAGAAATTTACTTAAACCTATTTCACGTTTTTTTTCCATTTTTAAATACTGAATGTGCAAAAATAGTTAATTTTAAAACTCCGTTTTTAAGCTAATATTACTTTCAACGATTATCTTCGCAATAATTCTGTTTGAATATTTTATAAGTCATAGAAAAACATTAGAATCCGTTATTCATGAAAACAATAGCTAATTTAAAAACCAAATCCTTCCCTGGCTCATAAATTCCTGATTTTTTATTTATCTTTAGAACTAATCAAACATAAATTACACTTATGAACACCTGGAATAGAGAAATATACATTAAAGCATGGCGCTTTGCCACCAAACATCATGCGGGCCAAAAGTATGGTGGCCCTGAAGAGGGCGAATATGTTGATTATATTAATCATATTGGAATGGTTACCATGGAAATAATTTGGGCATTGCAACACAGTACCGAAACCTATAATGCAGATTTGGCCGTTCAATGTGCTATTTTGCATGATACTGTGGAAGATACAGCCGTTACATATGACGATATTGAAACACACTTTGGTGTAAATGTAGCCAATGGGGTGCTCGCTCTTTCAAAGAATGGTGACTTGAAAAGCAAATCTGATCAGATGTCAGACTGTTTAAAGAGGATAAAAGATCAAAGTAAAGAAATCTGGATGGTGAAAATGGCAGACAGAATTTCAAACCTCAATCATCCTCCTTTTTATTGGGAAAAGGCTAAAAAGGAGAATTATTTAAAGGAGGCCAAAACGATTTATGAAAAACTATCTTCAGCGAATGAAGTTTTGGCAAAAAGGTTAAAAGAAAAAATTGCACAGTACCCGCAATTTTTGTAAAAGACAGTTTCTTAATTTTATTTGATTTGCATTACCAAATTCAATAGATTTGCCATCTAATTCCGAATAATCTGTTATGGAATGGTTGAGTATTTTTAGAATATTTTTTTTCCTGGGAGCTATTAACGCATTATTTTTTAGTGTATTAATATTCTCAAAACCACAAAAAACACTCGCTGATAAAGTACTGGCATGGTGGCTGATTGTGCTTTCACTTCAGGTATTTTACCCCTTTCTATACCTTAGTGATATGGTTAAATATCAACAGTTTATGGGTTATGAGGCCAGCATTTCAGTTTTGCACCCAGCAGGCCTTTTTTTCTATACTAAAGCTATGGTTGGCAAATTAAAGCCAGAGCCTAAAATATTCATACTCATTTCCCTTTTAATTATTTCATTTGCATCGGTATTTGCTTTTATGACGTATATGCCTGAAGAACGAATACTGATTTTTGATGAACATGATTTT
>JARGGF010000026.1 GCA_029210905.1 Bacteroidales bacterium
GCCATAAAAGTTATTATTAAATTTAGAATATTTGTGGTTATTTTTAGAACTTAGCCAAAAAAAGTAAATCTGGATCTGGAATCACTTGAGTTTGATTTTCATACACCAACTAACGAGGCCAGTTTTGATCACTATTCAAGTTATGTGAGATTATTTGATGGCGAAAAAACTTTTATCCAAAAAGACTATTTTAATATTTTAACAGGAATTAATAAGCTTGATGTTAACTTTGAGGTACAAAACAGGAAACTCTCCGAAATTTCTGATAGTGCTTCGGGTGCTTCATTTGACGTTCTTAAAACTACATTTGCTGTATATGGAGTCGATGACTTTTTGTTCTATTGGGAAAATTATTCAAAAGATAATAAGATAAGTTTCCCTCCAATTCCAACTGAATTAACACAGGTAATTGGTGGGTTGAGCAACACCAATCTTGGATTTGTGGAAGGAGGTATGCAGTTGGAAGCTACAGATTATCAGTATATTGATGGCTATTCAAATTTTATAAGCCGACTTTTTGGCCGTGATGGATTGGATCTTCAGGATGGAGCAACTTCAATGCAGCATACAATTATGGAATTTCCTGTTAAATAAAAAAAACAAATGCCTGTCATAGGCTATTAATTATCATTTAAACCGATAATAAATTTTATGGCAGGCATCATTTCATTAACTCCAGCATTCTGTTATAGTGTGACCCTTTCCAGTAAATTTGTTTACAACCAATACACTGCCAGAATTCATTATATTCTTCAATGGTGCCTGGTTCAAGTTTATCGATAATTTCGGTTTTTGAGACCTTTTCAATCGCCCCATTACAGCGAATACACCTGGTAAATGGATCAAAATGGGCATTTAACCTGTATCTTTCGGTCACTTCCTTAAATTGTTCATAGGAATCTTTTTTCCTTAAATAATAACCAAAAACCACAGAAGAACGTTTTAAAAGACCTACATCGCGTGTTAAAACAATTCTTTTTTCTTTACCGCCCCTGTCAGCAATATATTTATCACCCCAGTCTTCGTTATTATAAAGCACATCAAAGCCAGCCATTCGTAGATATCGGGCCAGACCGCCAAGGTGGACATCCAATATAAATCTGGCCTTTCCTAGAGGTTTGATGGATACTATATCTTGAATATCCATTTTATGGTAATAGGGAAATACTTTAATTTCATCAAGGTTATTAATTTTATAATCAAAGCTAACAGATTGATTATTAGCTAGAATTATAGCAACTTCCGGATGTGGTATCCCTATAGCTTCAATGGCATCTTTAATAGACGGAGCCTCCTTATAAACATAGGTTATTGATTGATTTCTGTTTTTTTTCTGCAGAAAATCATTTAATTCATACATAAATTGAAATGTAGCTTTGCGCTGCATGCTCTATGGAAATTATACGAGAGTTATTTCTCCTTTTCTATATCATAAATTTAACAAAGTTTAGAATAAGTAATGAAATTAATCCAAATTTTAATTCGTAGTTAATCAATACGAACAAAGTTCTGTACGTTATATTTTCCTGAATTCCTGTTCAATCTCTGTTGAAAGTCGTTCAAAAACCTCTTCGAAAGAACCCATACCATCAATTTTTTTTATATTATGGGTCTGGCTGTATTTTTCAATAACAGGTATGGTTTTATTCTCATGCTCTTGTAAGCGTTTAACAATTTTTTCAGTGCTGTCATCATAAGGCATGCACCGATCAGTTTTACTACGTGCATCAAGGCGTGAAATAAGTTCGAGGGTTGGTACCTCAATATCAATTATCTCAGAAATTGAAGAATTATTTTTTTTTAGCAGACCGTCCAAAATATACGATTGCACAAGCGTACGCGGAAAACCTTTAAAAATGAAACCTTTAATGTCTTTTGCCTTTTCAATTTTCTGTTCAATTAGCTGAACCACAATCTCATCTGGCACCAGGTCTCCATTTTCATAAAGTTCCTGAATTCTTTTTCCGGTTTCAGTTTTATTTTCAATTTCCTGCTCAAGCATCTTTCCTGTAGCCACATATTGAAGTCCAAACTTTTTGGCCAGGGCCATTCCCTGAGAGCCCCTGCCTGATCCAGGATACCCAAACAGCACAATATTTAAAAGATTTTTACTTAATTCATCCTGTAATATTTCACAAATTTCATCATGAACTTGTTCAATGGTGTTTAGTCCATTTATTGAATGATATATTCCTCTATCCTTGTAGTATTTAAGGACAGGTAGCGTTTTATTATGGTATTCCTTTAGCCTGTTTCTAATTACATCCTCAGAATCGTCGCTTCGCCCGGATGTTTTACCTCGGTTCAACAATCTTTGCACCGATTCTTCCTCTTCCACTTCAAGACTGATTAGACAATTTAAAGATGTATTAAGCTTAATCATCAGTCCTTCAAGTATATATGCCTGAACATAAGTACGAGGAAAACCATCAAATAAAAATCCTTTTGATTCCTGGTTTTCTTTAATTGTTTTTTCAATTATTTGAACAATAATCTCGTCCGAAACCAGTCCTCCTGATGCAATGATGCTTTGTGCTTCCAAACCAAGCTTGGATTTTTCTTTGATTTCTTTTCGAAGTATATCTCCTGTAGAAATATAAAATAATTTGTATTTTTCAATCAGCATTTCTGATTGTGTTCCTTTCCCCGCTCCCGGAGGGCCAAATAGAGCAATGTTTAGCATATAATTTAGGTTAGATTATTTAAAAAAGTTAATATTAGCTTAAAAATAATAATTAATACAATAAAAACTAAATTGAGAATAAAAAAAGCAGAAATTATTCAATTTCTGCTTTTTTTTTGATGATTAATTTTAATCGAAAATTAATCAATAGATTTTTATTGAGAAAAGCTAAGGATCAAAATTTAATTATTCCATCAGCAAAAAATATTAACAACATCACCAGACAGTTGTTTTCTAGTGGCATATAGTTTTTGAAATGACATACCATAGTTCTCTAATATTTTAATACTGATGAAAAGCATCTGAAACAAATTCCAATACAACAGGTAACGAAGCCCTCCAATAAGTCCAATTATGTGCTCCATCACGAACACGATACTCATGTGGAATGTTTTTCTTTCGCATGGCAATATGTACCAGGCTGTTGCCTTCAAAAAGAAAATCATCATCGCCGCAATCAATAAACCAACGAATTGCATTTATTTGGTCTTCAGGTAATTGATTTACCAGAGAAATGGCATTGTGCCTGTTAAAATATTCTTCAATTTGCTTTTCCGTAAATTCATTAGAGTTCTTTAAAAAACGGCTCTTAAATTCATCAATTGTCAGTGGCCCCACATAAGCACTTAAAGGGCAGGCAGATGAAAAAAGTTCAGGATGATGCAAAGCATACATAAAGGATCCACCACCACCCATTGATAATCCAGCAACGGCACGATAACGTTTTTCGCCTTTAATTCGATAAGTTTTTTCTACAAATGGCATTAATTCCTCAAAAAAGAAGTCCTCGTAGCGCCAGTCACCTTTAATGGAGTTAAAGTACCCAACTTGTCCGGTATTAGCATCAGGCATTACAATAATCATTGGAGTGGCTTTACCTGATTTAATGGCCTGATCTGTTATTCGAAGAACTTCACCAAATTGCACCCAACCTGTCTGATCATCACCCATTCCATGCAATAAGTAAAGCACCGGATAACTCCTTTGTGAACTTTCATAATCAGGAGGGAGGTAGATAGCAAATTTTCTTTCACTTTTTAGGATTTTACTTGTAAGCACCAGGTTATCAAATACTTTTCCATGTTGTGAAAAGATTGAAACTGAAGCAATTAGAAAGGTAATAAGAGTAAATGTAATTTTTTTCATGATTAATTATATATTGCGATATTATTTTACGATGACAATTTACTTAAAATAATTTAAAATTGAAATTTAAATCGGAGAGTCTCTCGAAGTTTAGCAAAGAATTACACTGATTTTTTTAATAAGATAATTTCTCTATTTGAAATTTTATTCCAGGCTCACTTTCTTTTTAGGAATTAAATAAATTTGCTTTTTATAAACTTAAATAATGGAACAAAACGAACTTACTTCACAAATTCTTAAATGTGCATTTGCTGTTCATTCTGCTTTGGGTCCAGGCTTGCTTGAAAGTGCATACGAAGAATGTCTATTTTATGAATTAAAACAAGATGGATTGAAAGTTGAGAAACAGAAAACCTTACCGCTTGTATACAGGGAAGTTAAACTCGATGCTGGCTATAGAATAGATTTGTTAGTTGAAAATAAGGTCGTTCTTGAATTGAAATCAGTGGAAGCATTAAATGACGTTCATATTGCCCAGGTTTTAACTTATCTAAAATTATCGGGATGTAAAATCGGATTGCTTTTGAATTTTAATGTTAAAAGCATGAAACATGGGATTAAGAGATTGATAGTTTAAAATATTAGTAATCTCTTAACCACGAAGTTTCACAGAGTATGGCACAGAGTTCCACTGAGGACTACATATACTCAGTGAAACTCTGTGAGAATTAACCTCTGTGTTACTCTGTGGTTAAACCCATTTTCCTAATCCTCACCCCATCCAGCATCGCCCTATTTACCTCAACATTCATATTTTCATTATAATCTTCAAAACTAAGTTCAATTACGTTTTTACCTTTTTTAAGCGCTACTTCCCAAAGGTTTGAATAGCCAAAATTCGACCATTCATCTTTGCCAATCTGGGGCATCACAATCACTCCAATGGTCTCATTATTAATACTTAAGGTTCTGATGGCGCATTTGTTATCGGTGTTGTAAGGTCCACTTCCATTGGAGTACCTGAAATCAATCAGGTATTTCCCATCGGCTTCAGCTTCAAAACTCATTGAAACCTTTCTGTTCTTCTCTTTGCTGAGTTCGATAAATCCTTTGCCGGTGAAACCCTGGTAGGGCAGGGTGGAAGCTTTTGCAAAATAGGCAGCATCTATAAAATAAGCTGAATTTTCATTAACTGGATTAATTGGCTCACTTAAGAAGGAATTAACACCATTAGTAGCGCTACTTGCTACCTGCCATTCATCTGTAATATAGCTGTTTACGGGATTGTATTCAAGTGAATTTGTACGTTTACTTTCTTGCCCATTTTTATAAATAATGTATTCTTTGATTCCGTCAATTGGCTCCCAACTCAAAGTTCTTTCTTTTTCGGAGACATAAGGCATCGCTGGTGAAAACGTATTCTCCACCAAATTAAATTTGCCTTTGTCTTTTATTGAGGAGTTTAATTGGATTTTTATAGTATGTTTGCCTTCAAGATTGCCCGGAATAAAAGACTTTTCAAGTTTTTCTCCATCAAGGCTTATTTGGCTTATTTCATTTCCAAAGCCAAGCAATTCAAAATCAAGGATCGCTTTTCGGTATTTGAAGTTATTAAGCACTATTTTATTGCCATATGCTTCTGGTACAGTGGGAGTTAACAAAATGCCATCTTTTTCAAAATTCATGCCTAGTAACACTCTGTAAATCATTGACATATTTGCTGCCACGGACCATAACTGCCTGTCAGAATTGATTTCGGTACCCTTAAAATCTCCATTATCAGCCACAAAGTTTTCTTTGTTGGTGAGGAACATCGCTGCAGGACGGTAAAAAGCTGCTAAACCTTGTTCTAAGGCACTGTAATTTAAATTCTTAGCTGCTGCAATATTCCAGAATGCCTGTACAAAAGGCCAAACTGCATTGTTATGATAAGGTGGTATTTGAGGTATTTGTGGGTATACACATGGCGCCCCAAAAGAAACCATTGGCGTATTGCTGATTACTTTTTTGCTTTGTTCAGGCGTTGGTATCCTAAAAAGTACACTAAGAGCCTCACCCAGACTTTCTGATTTTGGCGATAACACTTTGGAGGCCCTGCCATAGATAAATTGTCCGTAATAACCTTTATCTTCGACCCAAAGGTGCTGATTTATAGCTGTTTTCAATTTTTGAGCAACTTTGTTGTATATGGTAGCATCTTTGCCTTTAATTATTGCCATCTCAGCCATTATTTCGTAAGCCCTAAAATGTACTGCATTGGTTCCCAGGCACATCGATTCATAAATGTCTGTGCTATTCATCCATTTTGGAAAAGTTTGCTTACGCCAGTCAAGGAAGGAGGATTCGCCTCGCATTAAACCTGTTACAGGATCAACAATGGTTTTTAAATCAGCCTGCAACGATTTTTCGATAATTGGATAAATTATATTTAACCATTCTTCGTCACCTGTAATTTTATAAAGTTCATAGGCTGCTATCACCCAGGTGGTCCTGTCTGATGAAACCGGCCAGGCACCGCCAGTTCCGGTGTCCTGAATGATACGACCGTTGCTGACCTTCCGCAACAGGCTGGTTTTACAAATTTCGGGCTCTATTATACCCAGGCTTAAAAACACACTGTAACTTACATCGCGTGTCCAAACACCCGGCCACTCCTTGCCGGTTCTAAAAGTGCCATCGTTTTCAATGTTCATTACTGTTTCATCAAGTCCCAGATTGTAAAGCGCATCAATGATTACTTTACCTGATGTCAATTGTGGATATTTTGAAATATCATTGCCAAGTTTCCAGTGATTTTGGGTAAAATTATCAGGATTGTATGGGTTCATTACTAATTCAAGCTCAAAAACTCCATCACCATCAGAATCTTTTAATTCAAGGCCTTTGTTGTGCAGGTTTTCAAAATCCCAGCTCAAAGGTGCAGTATTTCCTGCCATATAAAGTCCTTTAAAGTCACTTTTATATATTTTTTCACCAGTAACTGCCTCAAAAAAACCCTTTTCTTCAAAATCCTGTAAAACTTTAGTAAAGTCAAGTTTTACAGTGAGTTTGGTGTTGGGTGGTAAAGCCTTTCCACCAGCATCAATATCCTGCATTAAATCATCACTTCCAAAGGCTAAAGAGATTGTGTTGTTTGCATCTTCACCGGTATTAAAGAGGTATTTATGGTTCATGGCAAATAGTTTTTCATTGTCCTTGCCATTAATACTGAACTTAAATTCCATGAGAGCCGAAATTTTATCGCTGGCAGGACTCTGATAGTTCGAGGTTATTTCGGTTGACGAAAGGGCACGGGCTGTGTAATTGGCCTGTACCACTGCACTGTCAGTGATGCTATATAGCTCCGATTGATAAAGTGGAAGTTTATTTTTGCTGCACGCAAATAAAATTGTTGCCATTAAAAAAATGATTAATCCATTTTGTTTCATTATTCATTTATTAAGTAGTTGTAAATAAAATATCTATCAAGTAAAATTCAAATATTAAAATCACTATTCAGCAATTTTATAGTTCACTTGATGAAAATAAACGAGGAGTATCAGTTTGGTTCAAAATTAATGTTTTGGATGGAATTGAAGAAATAATTTTAAAAGAAAGACACTTTATGAAGAAAAGTGTGAGTATTTAGCTTGTGATTGAAAGGAATTTATTAAATGTAAGACTCTGATAATTAAATTAATAGCTAAGAAATCAAATCAAATGAACAAATCTGATAATGCCTCAATTTATGGAATCCTAAATTTTTTGTATCTTCAAAGAAGTAAAAAATGATTCAAATTACAATATGATTCAAACCACCTTTGCAGGGAAAAAGTAAAAATTATGAAATCAAAACTATTATCTATAACTGTAATTTTATTATTTGTAACTCTGGTAACTAATCTCAACGCCCAAAACATGGAATTTTATAACTCAAAATGGAACGAAATTGATAGTCTGGAACAAAAAGGATTGCCAAAATCAGCACTTGAAATTGTAAATCAAATTTTGGATCGTGCAAAGTCCGAAAAAAATTCGCAACAAGTTATTAAATCATTCATTTTCAGGCTGAAATACAAAAACTCTAATGAGGAAAATGCTTTTGAAGCTCTTTGTCACGAGTTGGATTCAGCTGTAAAAGAAGCCTCTTTCCCGGATAATGCTATTATGCATTCAATGCTTGCTGATATGTATTGGTGGTATTATCAAAACAACAGGTATAAATTTCAGAACCGAAGCAATACAATCAATTTTGATAATTCTGATATGCAGACCTGGACTCTGGATAATCTTGTTAATGAGATAATTACAAATTATACAGCTGCTCTGGAAAACGCTTCCGGACTACAGGAAATTAATATTAAGGATTACAAAGAATTGGTGCAATTTGGCTCAAAACCTGGTAACCTGCGACCGACCTTATATGATTTTCTCGCAAACAAAGCAATCGATTTCTATTCCAATACAGAGATTGCCTTAACTAAACCTGCCGATAATTTCGAGTTAAGAGAAGATTTTTATTTCACAGATGTTACTGAATTTGTTAAAAAGGACATTACATCATCAGATACACTTTCGCTTCATTTTCATGCGCAGCTTATTTTGCAGGACTTATTGAAATTCAGGTTGCAGCACAAAAATGATCAGGATGCCCTGATTGATGCTGATCTGAAAAGATTAAAATTTGCCTATGCCCATTCGGTTCATAACAATAAAGAAGCCCTCTATTTAAAGGCGCTTAAAAACCTTGAACAAAAGTATAAAACTATTCCGTTCTCAGCCGAGGTGTCTTTGTCTATTGCTCAGTATTACAATACTTTATCTTATAAGTATAATCCCTTGCAAAAGGAAACTGATAAGTATAAAAATTACAAAAAAACGGCTCATGAAATATGTAACAGTGTAGTTGAGAAATTTCCCACAACAAATGCAGCTGTGCATTGCAGACAATTAATCATCACTATTGAAACACATGATATTCAATTTAATGTGGAGTCTGTAGTAATGCCCTCCTCAAAATTTTCTTCATATGTTAAGTATCAGAATATCAATAAAATATACTTGCGTGTTGCTAAAATTGATAGAAATAAATATACCACCTTAGCTGATAAATATTATGGCGAGGAGTTTTACGATAAGCTTAAAGCAGCCGCAACAAAAGTCTACGATTTGTCTCATGAACTTCCTATAGATAATGATTTTAACCAACATTCTGTTGAAGTACTTTTAAATGAGCTCCCTGTTGGTTTTTACGTATTGTTTGTAGGGGATAATCAGGAATTTAATTATAATAAAGCACTTGTGTCGTACCAGGCTTTTACGGTTTCAAATATTAGTTATATCAAGCAACAGCTTTATGATGGCTCCTATTCATTTGTTGTATTGAACCGTACCAATGGTTTGCCGGTTTCTGGAGTTACTTGCTATTCGTGGCAGGAAAAATACAGCTATATTAAGCGTAAATATATCAGAAAATCAGGAAAGGCCTATACAACGGACTCAAAAGGACGATTTTTAATCAAATCAGTGAAAGATAAGGATTCAGAAAATTGGAATATTGATTTTAAACTGGCTAATGATTATTTGAGCACTGCCAATGGGGTTTATGTATACTACCAGGCACATGAAAAATATGCAAATGTAAATACCACTTTTTTTACTGACAGGGCCATCTATCGACCCGGTCAAACCGTTTATTTTAAGGGAATTAGCATTCGTTCTGATGGTGAGACCAATAAAATAGAAACTGGTTATAAAACTACTGTTACTTTGTTTGATGTAAACCGTCAGAAAGTAGCTGATCTAGAAGTTACTACCAATGAATTTGGCACTTTTAGCGGCACTTTTGATATACCAACAGGTTTATTAAACGGAGAATTTCAATTGAGTTGCCACAATGGCTCAAAATCAGTTTCGGTAGAGGAGTACAAAAGGCCTAAGTTTGAGGTGGAGATGCTTCCATTTAAGGGCAACTATCTTTTAAATGACGATGTAGAAATAGAAGGAAAAGCCACTGCGTATTCTGGCGCTGCAATTAGTGAGGCAAATGTCAAATACAGGATTACACGAACTCCTCAATGGCGTGGCTGGTGGTATTGGAGCATTAGCAGTGCACCAGTAGAAATTAAAAATGGCGACCTGCAATCTGATGAAAATGGCCATTTTAAAATTAATTTCAAGGCACTTCCTGATTTGGCCTTTGCCGAAAACGAATATTTATCATTCAATTATCAGATTACTATTGATGTAACTGATATCAATGGCGAAACTCAAAGTACGGCAAAAAGCCTCAATGTTGGTTATCGTGCTTTGCAGGTAAGTTTGCCATTATCAGGATTGATAAACAAAAACGATATAAAGTTTGATGATGATTACCAAAAACAGATTGAAATTGGGACCTATAATCTTAATTATGAGTATATTGCTGCAAAAGGGGAGGTTAAGATTTTTAAACTGAAAGACTTACCCAGGGCTATTCGGTCCAGGTACTGGACACGGCCTGATAAGCACCTTTATTCTAAGGATGAATGGTACGAAAAATTTCCGGGTAATATTTATGATAATGAATCGGAAAGTTTACAATTGGAGAAGGACAAACAGGTTTTTATGACTGTTTTTGATACCAAAGCACAGAATAAACTTGATTTTTCAATTGTAAAAAGCTTTGAACCAGGTAGATATGTAGCTGAAATCTATTCCACCGATGCTTTTGGAAATAAGGTAAGTAATAAGCATTTTTTCGATGTTTTTGAAGACACAGGCAACGAAATGCCATTTAACGAAATTAATTTGTTTTCTTCCGTTAAAAGTTATTGTGAACCTGGTGAACAGGCAGAGTTCCTGATTGGTTCAAGCGAAGCTTATGTAACTGTGATATATCAGATAGAGCATAAAGGACAAATTATTTCTACGGAGTATCTGACACTTAACAAGGAACAAAAAATCATCAAAATTCCTGTTGAAGAAAAGCACAGGGGCAATTTTTCAGTGCATTTTGTTTTTGTTAAAAATAACCGGTACTATTATCAGAATGCTGTGGTGTATGTGCCGTATACCAATAAATATCTCGATATTCAGTTTGAAACTTTCCGTGATAAATTGTATCCCGGGCAAAAAGAACAATGGCGTATTAAAATTAAAGGGCCAAAAGGAGATAAAGTAGCTGCTGAAATGCTTGCAACTTTGTATGATGCTTCGCTTGATCAATTCAAAAAAAATTATTGGGACTTTAATATTTATAATTCATATTATACCAATAGAACATGGAGTACAGGCAGGTTTGACTTTGTTTATTCAAGTCTTTTAAAACGCGATTTGGATGTCCAGATTTATGCCCCTCAGTTAACCTATGATTATTTTAATTGGTTTGGGTTTAATTATTACCCGGGGTATTATGGCTATTATGATGAATTGCAGGAGGTTGTTGTTTCTAAAAGTATGCGGGGAAATTTCGGGCGCAGGGAGAAAGAATCATCACTAAAAAGAAAGGTCGGACAATCTGTTCCAGCTCCCGTAATGGAGGAAGCCAGTGCAGATATGGAAAAAGATGACTTTGATGGTGTTTTGTCTGATAGCCTTTCAACTGGTATTGGGGATCAATCAGGCGGCTTTTTGCATGGTGGGAAAACAACAAAAGAAGATTTTTCCGAAGTAAAAGTTCGAACTAATTTTAACGAAACAGCTTTCTTTTATCCACATTTAACAACTAATGAGGAAGGAGAAGTAATTGTGGAATTTACTGTTCCTGAGTCACTTACTAAATGGAAAATGATGGGTTTTGCCACCACAAAAGATTTACAATATGGTAGCATAACTAATGAGCTTATCACCCAAAAGGATTTGATGTTGTTGCCTAATGAGCCTCGTTTTTTCCGTGAAAATGATGAAATCACCTTCCCTGTAAAAATTAGTAATGTATCAGAAAAAGATTTATCAGGAAAAGTAAAACTGGAATTATTTGATGCTATTACCATGCAGCCTGTTACAAATATTCTTGCAAAAGACGAACTTGAAACCAAAGATTTTGATGTAAAAGCTGGTAAAAATAGTCTTACTGGTTGGAAATTGAATATTCCTGAAGGAATTGGTGCAATTATGTATAAAGTAGTGGCCAAAGCCGGTGATTTTAGCGATGGTGAACAAAAGCCAATACCTGTATTGACAAACAGAATGTTGGTTACCGAATCAATGCCTCTGCCAGTGCGCGGAAAAGAAACGAAAACATTTAAATTTGATAAACTTATAAATTCTGGTAAATCAAGTACTTTGCGTAATCATAAATTAACGCTTGAGTTTACATCAAACCCTGCTTGGTATGCTGTACAGGCTTTACCTTATCTTATGGAATACCCTTATGAATGTACCGAGCAGACTTTCAGCCGCTTTTATGCCAATAGTATTGCGTCGCACATTGCCAATTCTAGCCCGAAAATCAAACAAGTTTTTGATTCCTGGAAAAATACACCAAAATCTGAAGCATTGCTATCAAATTTAGAGAAAAATCAGGAGCTAAAAGCCGTTTTATTGGAGGAAACTCCGTGGGTATTAAATGGTAAGAGCGAAAATGAAAGAAAGCACCGCATAGGCCTATTATTTGACCTTAACCGCATGGGTGATGAACTTAGCAGGGCACTAAAAAAAGTTCAAAAGGCACAAAAAGCCAATGGCGGCTGGCCATGGTTCAAAGGTATGCCTGAAAGCCGCTACATTACGCAGCACATTGTAACAGGTATGGGCCATTTAGATAAATTAGGTGTAAAATCGGTTAGAGAAGATTCTAAAACCTGGAATATGCTAAAATCAGCAGTAGGCTACCTTGATATCAGAATTAAAGAAGATTATGATTGGCTGAAAAAACATTATACCAAGGTAGAACTGGAAGAAAATCATTTAAGTTACGATGCCATCCACTATTTATATGGAAGAAGTTATTTTACTGATATTGAGATACCTGCGCGTAGTAAGGAGGCATTTGATTACTACAAAGGACAAGCCGAAAAGTATTGGTTGTCGCAAAGTAAATACATGCAAGGGATGTTAGCACTTGGCCTGCACCGGTTTGGATCAAAAGAGGTACCTGGTGAAATTGTAAAATCATTAAAGGAAAATTCAACCAGTAACGAAGAAATGGGCATGTACTGGAAAGACAATGTTTCCGGCTACTATTGGTACCAGGCACCTATTGAAGTCCACGCCTTAATGATTGAGGTTTTTGACGAAGTGGCAAATGATCAGGTTGCTGTTAATGACTTGAAGGTTTGGTTATTAAAACAAAAACAAACCCAGGATTGGAAAACCACCAAGGCTACCACCGAAGCCATTTACGCATTATTGTTAAGGGGCAGCGACTGGCTCGAAAGTGACAAGCTGGTTGAGATAAAAATGGGCGATCAAATCATTGATCCTAAGAAAATGGACGATGTAAAAGTGGAAGCCGGAACCGGTTACTTTAAAACTTCATGGAGTGGGGGCGATATCAAACCCGAAATGGGAAATGTTACTGTTACCAAAACAGACGAAGGCGTTTCGTGGGGAGCCGTTTACTGGCAATATTTCGAGCAGCTGGACAAAATTACTCCACACGAAACCCCATTAAAACTTAAAAAACAATTGTTTATTGAGAAACTGACCGAAAGAGGAAAAGTAATTGAGCCCATTTCGGATAAAAACCAGCTGAATATTGGAGATAAAATTATTGTGCGCATTGAGTTAAGAGTTGACAGGCGAATGGAATACATCCATATGAAAGACATGCGGGCTTCTGGTTTTGAGCCTATTAACGTAATTTCTACCTACAAGTGGCAGGATGGCCTGGGTTATTACGAAAGCACCAAAGATGCCGCCACCAATTTCTTTATGGAAGCATTGCCCAAAGGCACATACGTATTTGAATACCCGTTGAGAGTTACGCACCAGGGCGATTTTTCTAATGGGGTAACAACCATACAATGTATGTATGCACCGGAATTTACTTCGCATTCTGAGGGGATTCGGGTGAAGGTGGAGAAGTAATAAAAAAAGCCTTAACTAGCACCTTTTTAATGGGTTATTAAAATGAAAATCTTCCAGGTTTTAAATCTGGAAGATTTTTTTTATTCGACCTTTTTATTATAACGGAACTTCCTTTTTGAAGCCCCTTAAAAAATCCATGTAACCCCTTGTATGATTGTCTTTGCTGCTATTTTTGCTTAAAAATAAGTAGCTAAGAATATAGTCTATTAAAAATAATCTAAATAATTTGCATAGAATTATTTAACTTTGTATATTTGTAGCAAAGAAATTAATTTTCAACCTTGTTCATACAGAGAATACATAAAAAGACCAAAAAAAAAGTATACACTTCTGTTGTTTTGATGGAAAACTACAGGGAGGGGGGCAAAATTAAGCACCGGATAATTTCAAACCTTTCAAAATGGGACAATAAACTGGTTTGTGATTTTGAGAAGGTGTTAAAAGGGGAAAAAATCACGAGCCTATCGGATTTAGAAACTTCCAAC
>JARGGF010000270.1 GCA_029210905.1 Bacteroidales bacterium
CGTTCAATACCTTCAACTTTATCAAGCTCTTTTATCAATTCTAAAAAACTTTCACCGGTTGAGCGACCAAAATCGCCAATATTTACCCCGGTAAGAATAATTTCTTTAAATCCTTTTGAGGCAATTTCTTTTGCAAGTTTTACAGTTTTTTCGATGCTATCGCTTCGGCTTTTTCCCCTTGCTTTAGGAATTGTGCAGTAAGTGCAGGGATAATTACATCCGTCCTGTACTTTTAAGAACGATCTGGTCCGGTCTCCAGAAGAATAGGCAGGATCAAATTTTACTACAGCATCAATTTCACAGGAGTGCTCAACTGGCTCACCATTGCTCTCATGTTTTTGGATGTAATCAAAAAGACTAAACTTCTCATTGGCTCCCAATACTATATCAACACCGGGAATTGCTTTAATTTCTGTCGATTTTAGTTGCGCATAACAGCCAATAACAGCAACAACAGCCTTTGGGTTGTGCTTAATAATCTTCTTTACTGCCTGACGGCATTTCTTATCTGCCTGATCTGTAACAGTACAGGTATTTATCACATAAACATCAGCATGCTCATCAAATTTAACCCGTTGATAACCTTTTTCTGTAAAATCACGAGCAATAGTTGATGACTCAGAAAAGTTTAACTTGCAGCCCAAAGTTTGGAATGCAACTTTTTTATTTTGAATTTCCAGTTCCATTTTTAAAGTTTAATGGCCGCTAAAATAAATAAATATCAAGAATACGAAAGTATCTTATTTTAAAGTCATTTTTACTAGCCCTAAAATGCAAAAATAGCTACTTTGAAAAAACTTATAGAAAATGTATTTTTATTTTACTGAAAATCAGAGATTAAAAAATTAAATGGAAAAAAAACAAAAAAAAGTACAAATCAAATTTGGAGTGTAAATATTAAAACCTTACTTTTGCCAACGCTTTTGAAAAACACGACTCGCTAGCTCAGTTGGTAGAGCAACGGCCTTTTAAGCCGTGGGTCCTGCGTTCGAGTCGCAGGCGGGTCACAAGAAAAACCCTGACAATATTGTCAGGGTTTTTTCATTTCATACGCTACATACTTTGCCTTTAATTTGTAATACTTTATCAATTAAATAATTATAAGCCATTACAAATAGGGCATTCAATGGTTTGTCCATTAATATGATAACAATAAACATATTTTCCTGATTCATAATCAGTTATTGTTGTCCCATTCATGTCAAGCTCCATCAATTCATGGTACGCTTCCTGGGCTTCTTCTGTTGAACTTGCCTCATAATAGACATATAAACCATCATTCTTATCTACCTTATGATCTAAAAAAAGACTTTTTTTAGGATCATCAGTCAATCCAACGAAAAAATCCTGCACAACAAAATTTTTGTCTAAAATAGTTTTTTGAAGGATTCTCTCAATAATTCTATTAGATGATTTTTTCATGGTATGATGTGTTATATTTTTAATTTGAGTTTCTATTAAATATAAGAAATTTAAAGGATATTTCCTAGTATAATTACATAAAAATAAGGTAGTATTTTTGATGTAGTACTCTAATTGCCTAATAGAATGTCAATTAGAAATTGTGCTTTAAAAAGAAGTTTTTCTGGTAGCAAACAGATAAAAACGGAATGATTGCAATGAGATGAGAAAAGTGTGATTTTCTAGGGAATTACAGGCCTGTACCCTGTTTTGACCCTTCTGGACCCTCCTTTTTGGGGTCCGTACCCTGTTTTTAGTTGTCCGTACACACTTTTGGGCCTTCTGTACCCTGTTTTAACCCTTCGGTACAAGTTTTAAGGCTTCCGTGCACACTTTTATTCATTCTGTACATATTTTTAGGCTTCCGCGCACGTTTTCACCCTTCCGCGCAGCTTTTTAACTTAAGCTGAAATTTGTAAAGTTTATATAGGCTATTCGCTAAGTGGATTAATCCGGGCAGCCTGTATTTCCAATGAATTTGGAAGCATTAAAACAAAGTCTTGTTTTATTTCATAATTCCGATGCTCAAAATCGCCACCAATTTTAGAAATATTTTCAAAATAATTACGTCTATTGAGATAGTAAAACTCTTCAGATGCTATGAACCAGGATTTTCGATCCAATTTATGGGATAAAAACCATTTTTCAATTATACGGGCCATTATACCATTTAAACCGGCAAAGGGTGAAATGTGAAGAAATGCTATGTGCAGGTATGCTGCATAATAAAATGCCATATTTAGCCTTAAATCTCGTTTTAAGAGCAAAGAAATATCATTGGTGTAACCAGAAAAGTAGCTGGGAATAGCATCGGCTGTTGGCGGAGCATATATGTTTTTAGATTTGTGGCTTTTTAATATCAGGTTATCTGTACGAAATATTCCTCGCTCTTTTGCAGGTAAAAGGTTTTTGCTGCATATTTTATGCGCTTTTAATATATTTTCAGCTGTCAGTTGATTTTTTTGAGCAAATTCATAGGTTTTTATAATATCATCAGCTATTAAGAAGGACTTTTGCGTTGTTTTTTGAGCTTGTGATTTATATTCAAGAAACTTATTTGTATCAATTATTTCTCCTTCGATCATAAAGGAGTTTAAAGCAGATAAAATATTATTGTTGTTTAAATCTAGTTCAATTTCATTTATCTTTCTATAAAAAATCTTTGTTGAAAAACTATAGTTGTGCGAATATAGTGCATAAAATGAAGGGGTTAGAATTTTCAGTCTTTTCATTTTTACATAACTTATGAAATTGTTTAATTAATAAAATCAGGAATGAAATATCCAAAACTATAGAAGCATTGATTTAATTGAAGAAAGAATAAATACTCAAAAATCATAGCAAAAAACAGCCCTTGCAGTAACTATCGTATAAAATTAATTACAACAAGGGCTGGTAGACCATGCCCAACTGGATTTATTTAAAAAATTCCTCAAAAGATTTAAGCACAAAATAATGGTCATCTACCCCTCCAAACTCTCGAATAGAATGCATTGCCAGCATAGGGTTTCCAATATCAACTGATCGTAAATCCAATTGTCCTGATGAAATTCCACCCAGGGTAGATCCTCCGGCAATATCAGAATGGTTAACATATCGTTGAACAGGCACTTTTGCGTTCCTGCAAAGCATTTCATATACAGCTGCGGATTCACTATCAGTAGTATACTTTTGATTGGCATTTATTTTAATAACCGGTCCTGCATTTATCATTGGGCGGTTTATGGTATCATATTTTTCAGTAAATGCCGGATGAAGTGCATGGGCCATATCTGCACTAATCATAAAGGAATGATTGATGGCTCGGTAAAAGGACTCAACATCATTTTTAAATTGATAACTAATACGTTGTAATACATTTCTTAAAAAGGGAGCCCCGGCTCCTTGTTTAGAAAGACTACCAACCTCCTCATTATCAAAGCATACTACCACCTGGGTAGCCTCAGTTGGTTCACTATCTACCAAGGCCTGAATACTGGTGTGCACCATAGCCAAATTATCCAATTTACCTGATGATATGAATTCATTATCGGGGCCAACAATGCTGCCCTCACCAGCATCATAAAGGATTAAATCAAAATCTAAAATCTTAGAGGGGTCAATTTTAAGTTCCGATGCTATTAATTCATATAAATAGTTCTTTCCTTCTAATTGCTTATTTAAAATTGCCAGAATAGGTGAAAGCATTTTTTGACGTTCAATCTTCAATCCCTCATTTACTTCCCTATTTAAATGGATGGCCAAATTTGGTATTACACAAATCGGCTTCCTGATATTTATATATCTTGCTTCAGGATAAAGTGGATCACTGCTTATAAGTGAAACCCTGCCGGCAATAGAAAGTGGTCTGTCAAACCATGTTGATAATATTGGTCCGCCATACACTTCAGTGTTAAGGGTAACATACCCCTCGGTATTTCTAATACCAATATTAGGTTTAATTTTTATTCCAGGAGAATCAGTATGTGAGGCAATTATTTTAAAACCATTTTCTTCTATTTTGCCTTTACCTGTCACAAATGCCACAATGGCTGTTTCATTTTTGGATGTAAAGTATTTATTTGATTTACGTAAATCCCATTTATCGCCCGGGAGTAATTCTTTAAAACCCTGTTTTAGAAGTGCAGCTTTAATATTTCTTACAACATGAAAAGGGCTTGGGCTTGCCTGGATAAAGTCCAGTAAATCGTTTGCCAGTTTTAGCTTTTTTTCGTCCATAGTTCAATTTTTTCTGGTTCTTTCTTTTTAATGATATGTTTTTAGTAAATATAACGTCAATACAGCGCTAAATGTTCACAAATATAATTAAATTAAAATGTTGAAACAATTCAAGTTTGATAGACAATACAAACTACTATAACAAAATATTTATCCATCCTGGATTTTGATGGTGGTATTTATTGATTGAAAATCCATTTTAAATTTATCTTTTACAGTTTTAACTTTCCCGATCATCATTTCAAGGTTTGTTCCGGTTGATATAGATTTTTCTGCTGATGAAACTAAAAAGTTATGAAGCGTAGCAAGGTCGTGCCAATCACCTAATAAGCGCCCAAACTGTTTGTATTTAATTTGGAGCTCTTCAACAGCTTCATTTTCAGTATACAACATCTCAATTAAGTAACTTAAATCCTTAATAGCCTTTCTGGCTCTGTGCAGGTTTAGATTTTCATTATTGGGGTTGGAATAATTGTTAAAAATTTTTTCACTAAAACGTCTTTGACCTTCCATTTTTCGAATTAATTCAGGTTCACTTTGTAAGTTTATATATCTTTCAAAAGTATTTAAATTTCGCCTAAGTAATTGATAATTTGACAATTGAGTAGATTTCACAAAATCCTCTGCCAAATTTTCTGCTTTATGAGTGCATCTGCTAATAATACTTGAATAATCCCATTCCATTTCTTGCTGAAACATCTCCAATAGTTTTATAAAGATCTGAAAATCACGTATTTTTCCGGTCTTTTTAAAAACCAATTTGATGGGCCTAAAACTTTGTTTAAGCCTGAAATTTGTATTTGTATTATAATTAAGCATCCTGAATAAAGTATCCATGCGTTTTATGCTTACCCTTAAATCATGAATAGCCTCTACATCAGTAGTTTTCAGTGCTAATTTATAATTGTTAAAAAAGGATTCTTTTTGTGCTGAAAAATATTTTAATATATATGGTTGAAGCATATTTTCGAAAATTGAGCGATTATTTTAATTATGCAAAAATAATTGATTATTTATCGTTACAAGGAAATGGATCATTTAATTTTGGATATTTTCTGGCATCCAAATGATTATAGTGCCACCATTCCAGCCTGATGGTGACAAAATTACAGGCATTCATGGTTTCGCGAAGTAATTTTCTATTGTTAAGGATAGTATCTGAAAATCCAATGTAACCATGATTTGAGCGATAAGTTAAGTCATCAAAAGGCGTTCCCATATCAAGTTCTTTTCCTTGCTTGTCTACCAGGGTCAAATCTACCGCAGTTCCACGGTTATGAATGGAACCTCCCACAGGATCGGCAACATAACCACTTACAGGAAAAGCATCATATAATATTTGTTGCACATCTTTGGGGCGGTAACAATCTAATAGTTTTATTTTAAGCCCTTTTTTCTCAAACATTTGTTGTGCCTTCAATAAATCTTTAACGGTATGGTATAATAAAAAACACCGGGAGCAAGGGTACAACTTTATTCCGGTAATATTTTTCTCACTGGCGTAAGGAATTTGAATAATAAACTTATCGTTAAAATTATCAACATTCACCATGACCCAATCAGGCAAATCGAGATATATTGGCGTCATGGGTAGGGATAAATGAATTACCGAAAGACTATCTATCAGGCAAACCGTATGATGAGCAGTTGAAGAAATTTTGATTTTCTCAGGCATCACACCACTAAATTTACCCAAAAGATCCAGCTGATAATTATTATTCAATTGTTTCAGTAATTTCCATTTTCCTGTAAAAAAGAAATCGTAGGTTACTTTTTTGGTTTTGCCATTGACACAAACCTGGTTAATAAAAAATGTTCCATCTTTCTTAAAATTTACCACTTGCTCATAAATATTCTGTTTTTTTTTGCTGTGTAAAACAAGAAGGCTCATTTTATCAAAAATGTCCATTTTTTTTATATGATTTGTATTAATAGAATAGCTTTCAAATCCTTTTTTTGGTTGTAAAGGATTCAAAAACTCTTTTTTGGTATCAATATTCAGAATTATATTTTGCTTACTGTTAAAATTCTCCGAAGTATCCTTTATGAACAAATAATTAAACTCATTATCCCAACCGTGTACAATTCTCTGAAGATCTGAAGCAACAACAAGTATTCGAATTGATTTAACAAGTTTATCAACTCCTATCTTTTGATTTGAATCAAATCGTCCGGCATATTTTTCATCCAGGTATAATTTATAGGAACAGTGCATTGAAGGGGCATCGAGTTGGATGTACTTAATATTTTGTAAACTGATAAAGGAAAGAAATACCGATTCACCAATTTTCAGAT
>JARGGF010000271.1 GCA_029210905.1 Bacteroidales bacterium
AAATATCCAATGTTATGGAAAAAAATGAAGTTTTAAAAAATGCTGAAGAACCATTTGAACGAAAACCTCTAATAGTTAGCAGAGAGGAAAACGTTGATTTTAAGGTCTCAAAATACTTAAAATGGTTAATTTTTGCTTTATTTTTGGGAGGTATGTTGATTAGCAATGCTTGTATAATTGGTAAATCTACAAAAGAACCTACATTTATCCAGGAGGATAATAAGCAGAGACAAAAGAGTAAGCACCGGGTGTTTGTTGCCGGCCATTGGTCAAGAGGTTCAAAGGGTAAGCATTGGGTGCGCGGACACTGGGAAAGGAAGTAGTTAAAAGACGATTTATTATTGCCTGTATAAGAATGAATATCTAAAACAAACGATGGCTACTTATATTATTAACAAAAAGAGGCTGTTTCAAAAGCCTGTAGTACTTTTAAGACAACCTCCTAAGCAGTATCAAGTTTTTTGACAATTCGTTATATCGCGCTATACCATAATAAACGGTTTATTTTCTATCTGCCGTTTGCCGCTCGATCATCCAGCCCGGATATTCTGATGGTAATTTGCTAACTTCCTTTAGTTTAGCTATTTCATCTTCTGTTAGCCTAACATTCACGGAATTAAGGTTATCGCTTAGCTGCTCTGGTTTATTGGCACCAATTATCACTGTAGTAACCACCGGTCGATGCAGCAGCCAGGCCAAAGCAATTTGTGCTACTGTAACATTTTTTTCTTTGGCTATCTTTTCCATTAACTCAATGGTATCGTAGGCTAACTCTTTGTTTATTGGTGGGAAATCGAAATTAACACGCCGGCCTTCTTTTGTTTCTTTGTTGCGACTGTATTTGCCGCTCAGCAGGCCGCCAGCTAAAGGGCTCCACACCATTAAACCTATTTTTTGATCAAGCAACATGGGTACAATCTCGCGCTCCAAATCGCGGCCAGCAATAGTATAATAAGCCTGTAACGAAACAAACTTGCTCAAATGCTGCTGTGCCGAAACACCCAGTGCTTTCATGATGTGCCAGGCTGCCAGGTTGCTGCATCCAATATATCGTACTTTCCCACTTTTTACCAAATCATCAAGTGCTCCAAGTGTTTCCTCCATGGGCGTAATTGGGTCAAAACCATGTATTTGATAAAGATCAATGTATTCTATATTCAAACGTTTAAGGCTTTCATCAGCTTGTTGCAAAATATGTTTACGGCTTAATCCTGAATTGTTTGGACCCTCGCCCATTTGTCCCCTGACTTTGGTGGCAATTACCAAATCTTCGCGTTTTAAGCCTAATTCACGGATGGCAATTCCCGTCATTTGTTCGCTGAGACCCTCGCTGTATACATTAGCAGTGTCAATAAAGTTAATTCCTCCTTCAATTGATTGTTTTACGAGTGCATTTACCTGTTCCTGAGGTAATGTTCCAATAGCCGTCCAGAATCCGCGTCCACCAAAAGTCATGGTACCCAGGCAGAGTTCTGATACTTTTAGTCCTGTATTTCCTAATAAATTGTATTTCATGGGTTTAGTATTTAAATGATTAAAATGTTATGCTGTTTTAAAATTACAATTCTCTTATGAAATATGCAACCAGATTTCCATCAGCAAAATAAATTGCATTAATTTGATCACTTGTCATTGAAATAATTTTTTTCTTTCAATATAGTGCGAATTATTGTGACAAAACAATATTGCAAATGTTAAATATGTAATTAAACAGCGTGATTGTCGCTATTATCAGGCTAAACCAATTTAAAAATATAGGTTATGGAACTAAACAATTATTTTATAAAGTTTTAAACCTTTGTTCTTTTTAAAGCTACTGTATTATTATTGGTACTTATAGCCTGATTGATAAATAGCATGACATAACTAATGGTTTCTTGAAATCAGCATAATAAAACGCTGCAACAACATGATAATCAATGCGTTGTAATTGAAATCCAGTTTAAAAGAGGGGTTCCATGGTAAACAGAAATTCATAATTATCTGCTGGAACAGAATATTTAGCATATGGTCTGGCTCCCCACGAATTATCACCGGCCACCCCCATTTGTTTTAAATCCAAATTAACAAACACGCCATCTTTTTTATTAATGTCATTAATATGTTTATAATCGTTATGTGTGAGCTGATCAAAATCTTCAATAGGGTTATTTAGAGCAGAGAAACCAATAAATGGTTTTCCACTTATTCGAACACCAAATCCATTTTCATTGCGAAGTTCCAACCATCGTACATCAGTTTTATAGCCATTTTCCTGTGGACGCACATAGTTAAAATACTGTTCAGCTATCTTACTTTTGTAAACTCCAACAAATGCACTTCTATTCCTATCACAATAATTTTCATGAGGACCTCTGCCAAAATAGGTTAAATTATCAAAGTTAACAGGTAGTTCCATACGCATTCCAAAGCGTGGCATATCAGGCAAATCAGGTAATCCTTTATAGAAGCTGCTCCTAATTTGGATCAAACCATTTCCATTAATTAAATAAGCAACACTTTGCGTTGAATTCACGGGTGCTAAATTATAAAGCACATTAATTACCACCTGATCTGATGAAGGCTGTTGAAATTCAAATTTTTCAGACTCAACATCCATACTCACTTCCCGCCATACCCCTAAACGCTCAATCATATTACTACCCTTGTCATTATCATTAGGAGCCCGCCAGAAATTAATGACAGGACCTTTCTGTAAAAGAACAAGACCGTTTACCTCCCAATGATTAATTCTACCTGTTTTTTTTTCAAAACATATTATGAAATTTTCACCAGTGATTTGGATATTATTATCCTCCTCTTTTACTTTGAGTGGTGCAAATGTGCCTTTTGTTTCAATTGATGAAAGGTTTAGCGGTAATTTAAACTGCTCATGAGCCACTTCATGCCCTGAAAGTAAAAGTGGAGTTGATTGTTTTAATTTAACTGAGAAATCCAAAAAGTACTCACCTTCTGGTTTCGCTTTTATATCTGCAAGTGGCAATAGAATTGTTTTACTCTTTTGGGGTTTCAAATTGAAATTGTGCAGTATTCCGGTTGCCAGTTCTTTGCCATTGCACGAAATTTTCCATGAGATTTCGTAGTTAATCATATCTGTAAAATCATGATAATTAGTTACTTTAATCTCTCCTTTTGAGAGATCAACTGCTGAAAAATGAATGTATTGATAAGCATATTTCACTTCCCATATGGCCGGATGAGGTGTGTAATCGGGAGAAATAATTCCATTGATTAAAAAATTATTGTCTGAAGGAGTGCCTTTGGGGCCATAATCGCCTCCATAAGCCCAGAATTTATTTCCTTTATTGTCCGTTTTCACCAATCCCTGGTCTATCCAGTCCCAGATGTACCCTCCTTGTAGCTGTTTATTCCTACGATCATAGATAATTTCCCATAAATCAACCAGGTTGCCATTGCTGTTCCCCATGGCGTGCGAATACTCGCTTATAATCATTGGCATGGACTGAGGTTTGGCTGCATATGATTTTAGGTAATCAACCCCAGGGTACTGAGGACAAAAAATTTCGGTATTTGGGCCATTAAGCGCACGTTCATAATGGATTGGTCGAGATGCATCACGATTTTTAATCCATTGAAACACCGATGTAAAATTTTTACCGTCTCCTGCTTCATTGCCCATAGACCATACAATTACACAAGGATGGTTTTTGTCACGTTCAACCATTCTGATGTTTCTATCCAGATGCGCTTTTTCCCATTCTGAGTTTTTCGCAAGCGAATATTTGCCATAATACATACCATGCGACTCAATATTAGCCTCATCAGTGATGTAAATACCATATTTATCGCAAAGATCATAAAACCTTTCATCGTTTGGATAATGTGAGGTGCGTACTGCATTTATGTTAAATAGTTTCATCAGCTGAATCTCTTTAATCATAGAAGCTTCACTGACAACGTGTCCTTTATACTGATCGTGTTCGTGACGATTCACACCTTTTATCAATACAGCAACACCATTAATATAGAAAACTGCATCTTTAATTTCTATTTTACGGAACCCGATTCTGCTTGATAATATTTCTAAAGGTTTTCCATTATTATCTTTTAAAAACAAAACGAGTGAATAAAGATTAGGAGTTTCCGCAGTCCATTTCTTTGGAGAATCTATTTTTTTACTAAAGTGAAATGATAGATCCGATTTCTTATTGATCTTGACCTGCTTGTGCTCTTCAGCTACAATTTGGTGATTTTCGTTGTAAAGCTCGAAACCTAATGTGTAGTTACCTGTTCGAAGTTTGCTAAAATGATTTTTCAGGTCAACATCCAGGTTCAATATTCCATCTTTATAGGTGCTGTCCAAATCGGCGTTCACAAAAAAGTCACGAATTCTTAATTTGTGGGTAGCGTAGAGAAATACGTCTCGTTCTATTCCACTAATACGCCAAAAATCCTGACATTCAAGAAAGGAACCATCACTCCAGCGATATACTTCAACAGCCAGGGTATTTACACCTGGTTGTATATATTTTGTAATGTCCCATTCTGCCGGTGTTTTACTTCCCTGACTGTATCCAACTTTTTGCCCGTTCACCCATAAGTACATTGCTGATTTAACGGCTCCAAACTGAATGAAAACCTCACGGTTTTTCCAAATATCAGGAATAGTAAAAGTACGTTTATAGGAACCTACCGGGTTGTAATCATGCGGAACTTTGCCCGGATATTTTGGGTAGATATCATCTGCAAATTCAATTTCTGTTGATACCGGATTGCGATAATCTGCAAATTCATATTGATGATTCACATATATGGGTACCCCATATCCTTCTAACTCCCAATTACCAGGTACAGGAATTTCATTCCACTTACTTACATCATAATCTATATTATAAAAATCTTTGGGTCTGTCAGCCGGTCTGCGAACCCAGTTAAATTTCCATAATCCACTGAGACTCTTATAGTATATTGATGCGTTTCGTTTTTTTATTAATGCATCTTTTACCGTTTTAAATGGCATTAATGTGGCGTGTGGAGCTTCTTTGTTCTGATCGAACATTACAGGGTCCTCCCAATCCAGATCTCCATTTTTTTCTTGGGCAATAGCAACTTCGTAGTTATTTAAGATTGAGGAAAAGAGGCCGATAAGTAGATAAGTGAGTACTTTATTATATTTCATTTATTTATATTTTTCGGGCTAATGGCTTAATTCAGGAGAACAATTTTATGAATTTCTGTTAATGTTTTACTGTAAAGTAGTTGAATGCCATTCATATTTTCAATAAAATCAATTTCGAAAGGGTTTTACCTGCAGCAATATATTTGCTATAGTTTGTTAAAGCAGGTAGATAAATAAATATATACCAGCGAGCAGTTTAATTTGACTCGCCGGTACAAGCTAATAATATGAATTTAAACAATCTAACTATATTCGTGCCTAATGAACTTCTAATTGTTTTTCCGAATCCGCTTTCTTTAAGTTGCGAACAGTGGTTGTTCCTCCACCCTTAAGGGTCAATTCTACTGGTTTGTTTGTTTTCCAGGCGCCCCTGGTGAAATCTGGCACATCGATAGGCTTAGAACCATTTGCAATAGACCACTCACTAAGTGGTGTAATGCAACTCCATGCTGCAGCATCATATACATCCATGTCCATTGGCAAACCGTTTCGCAAGCAGTCGATTAAACGCCAGTCCATCATAAAATCCATTCCACCATGGCCACCTACCTGTTTTGCCATTTCGCCCACTCTTTTCACAATTTCTGGCATATATTTTTCTTGAAGCTCTTTCATTTTAGCTTCATCAGCAATTTCATGACCAAAAGCAATGTGCTGTAGAGGCCATTTCTGAGCAAAACATTTGGTGCCACTTAACATATGAATACGTGAGTATGGGCGTGGTGAACTTATATCATGTTGAATCAGAATAGTACGTCCTTTATTGGTACGTATCATTTGCATATCCATATTTCCACGCATGTCCCAGCCAACAAACTGTTCAAAGAAGGGATCTTTGGCTGCCATCTCCTTTATCCGATTTTTTAAGGTAAAATCATCACCCATCATGGCAGTAAGATAGTCCATTTTATCACCCCTGTTAATGTTCATTGCCTGACAAATAGGTCCCAATCCGTGGGTAGGATATACATTTGCTTTACGTCTATTTTCATGCAAGCGCCACATTCTGTCATAGGCACCATCGCCACCTGGCTTATCATCCTTAGGTTTATTAAAATGCCAATAATCCAGATTATGAATATATGCTCCTTCACCGTGAATCAAATCACCAAATGCACCTTGACGTACCATATTTAGTGTTAATAACTCAAAGAAGTCGTAACAACAATTTTCCAGTATCACACAATGTTTTCTGGTTTTTTCTGATACTTCCACTATTTCCCAGCATTCGTCCATCGTTTTTGCCGTAGAAACCTCAACAGCAGCATGTTTGTCGCCTTTCATAGCTGCTATAGCAACAGGTATATGCCATTCC
>JARGGF010000272.1 GCA_029210905.1 Bacteroidales bacterium
GCTTTTAAAATTGTACCATCCAGCCCTGCTTTTTGTTACAAAACACCTATTGAAACAAGAGTCGATGCTAAAAGATTTGGAATTGTATCAGAAAGAGGCATCTAAGATCGAGGAGTTTTAAAACTGTTTGTTTTAAGTTTTTTTCCAAGCCCAATAAGCGAAGTAAAAAGTATTAAAATTTTGGTATGTAGCCGATAATGAGGATACATAAATTTAAAATACCTAAGGTGTATAAAAAAAGCACTTAATCTCACTCTTTGTGTAAAAAAGGTGTTGTGGTAATTTATCATTCCATTTATCAATTTTAGTTCATTCGCATTTTCTATGTTAAAGAAAGTTTTAATGGATTGGAACCAGTTTATAAACTTCAAATTTTTTTCATACCTGTCAATAAGAAAGCCCTTGAAAATAGAGTTTGAAATTAATGGTTTAAGCTGCATGATTTCAGCACCACCCGATACATTATCGTGTTGGCGGTAATAAAGAAATGGCTCCTGCAAATATTGTATGTTCCCATACTTAGCAGCCACCAAAGCCAGCCACCAGTCGTGATAAATTATCTTGTCAGGAAAGGGTAGGGCTTTTTGAATCAGCTCTTTCTTAATCATTGAAGTACAACCGGTTACATTGTTGTAAAAAAGCAGATTTTTAAAACTGGTCAGCCGAACTTTTTTATTTGAAAAGCGGGTAAATGAATCGGCAATTTTGTTTTTTTTAGCATCAATCAAAATGGCATCGGAATGGATGAGCAGGTGATTTCCAATATTGTCAAGCAGTGTGGCAACTTTCTCTGGAAACCAGATATCATCTTGATCTGCAAGGGCAATGTATTCACCTGAGCATAAAGAAAGCACCTTCTCGAAATTTTTAATAAAACCCAGGTTTTCCGAGTTAACCTCGTACTTTAATCCATGAGTGTTTTTGTATTTTGCAAGAATTTCTTCAGTTTCGTCAGTAGAGCAATCATCAACTGCAATTACTTCAATGTTTTGATAGGATTGAGAATAAACCGAATCAAGAAACTCGGCAAGGAATTTTTCACCGTTGTATGTGGCGAGGGCTATGGAAATTAGCGAGCTCATTTGGCTTGATTATCAAGGTTTTTCACAAGACTTTTAATCAATGCTATATTCTTTAATTGGTCTGCCTTTTCGCCAACCACTGCATATGATTTCTCAATAATTGGACTTAGTTCTGCTGTACTTATTTTTAGAACCATATCAATTGTTAGGGCTAATTTGTAGGCACTACGGCATGGAACAATAAAACCGTTTTCCTTATCAGTAATCCATTCTTTTATTTGAGGAATATCTCCAAGTATAATAGGAGTTTTACAAGCCATGGCTTCAAGCATACAATTAGGTTGTGAATCATTGCTCGAAATGGAGACCACAACATCTGCCGCTGCGTAATAAATTGGCATTTTGTCAAATGGCACGCTCCCGTCATTTCTAAAATTATTAATAAATTGTTTATTTTCTGTGGAATTATAAAATTCTTGCCATTCCTTATTTTCATTTATCCCGACAAAGAGAAAGAGAAGATCCTGATTGCTTTTTGATAATCGCATGGCAGCCTCAAGAATAATGTCGTTATTCAGGTAATCATCCTCACGTTTGTATCCCCTGGGGCAAAGGACCACCTTTTTTGAAAAGATGCCCAGCTCATTTTTCGCATGGCTTTTATCAAGTTTTTTAAAAATATCTAAATCTATTCCAGGATACCTTATTAAGTTAACTTTCTGTTTATCAATATTATAATCAAGACAAATATCATATGCTGATTGTGAATTTACTGTGATTGCATGGGCTCTTCTAATGCCGTAGCTCACTATTTTTTTCTTAAAATAACGCTCTATTCCGTTCCATTTGGCCCACCAAATAATATCTCCATTCCAAAATGTGACAATCATGGGAATACCCTTTGGAAGAAAATATGATAAGTAACTAGGGTAGAGCAAAGTTTGAAGAAAAATCACATCGGGCTGGTTTTTCCTGACAGTTCTTTTCAAAATTATAAGATGCATGATAACCAGATAGATATCGTAAATAAAAAGTAAAAAATTAAATAAAAAAGGTATTTTCGAAATAAAGGTTGTGATTGTTGAAAACCATGTTTTCTTATTTGGTTTTGTATTGTTTTGTTCGCTTGTTGGATCTGTATGACTTTTACCGTATAGGGAGGCATTCAATAATATGTTTTTTGCATTATTAAATTTGTAATCATAGTTTGACACTACTGTAACATCAAAAGATTCATCTTCTGTAAAAATACTAATACGACGAAAAGCATGCACAGCATATCCGTGACAAAGAAATAGCACTTTCTTTTTAGCTAGTATGTTAGAATCAGTTTGAGACATAAGTATCAATTAATCAATAAATTTCCGGCACCATAATTCAGTTACCATGGGTAGCCATATTTTTGTCCAGTTTACGTTGTCATGTTCAAATCCTTTTTTTAATGTTTCCAGACTCTTAGGCTCAAAAATTCCCCTGTTTCTAATTGAATGCTTAGAATAAGTATCTTCTAAAACTTCTTTAAGTGATGTTTTTAACCACCAATCAATGGGCATTTTAAAACCTCTTTTAGCTTGTTTATCCATATCTGGTGGTAGAAACTGACGCCCAACATCGACTAATAATTTTTTCACACCCAAATCACGATAACTGGCTGACGCAATGTTTTTAATATTTTTTATATTATTAACTTTTGAACTGTCAGGCAGTGAGAGCGCAAAATCTGCAATTCGCGTATCAATAAAAGGAACCCTCACTTCCAGAGAATGAGCCATTGAAACAGCATCTATATCACGCAGCAATTGATTTTGACAATAGGTGGACATTGTTAGAGCAGAAACCCTTTCAATGATAGATCCATTTTGGAAATCAATGGTTGGAAATTGGGGATTTGCCATAGAAAAATGATTTTTACCAGCTTCAACAAACTCTGGTGAAAGCACCTTTATGGCACCATTCACTTCAAAAAGACTTGTAAATGTAGCCAGTTTAAAACGAAGGTTTGTCCAATCTGCAGCATACTCAAAATGTTTACCTAATTTTGATCTTAATATTTTCTCTGAGGTAAACTTTTTAAAAATAGGTGATAAAAAAGGCAGCGATGATATTATTTTATTTGACTGGGAGTTAGAATAAAAATCATTTAGAAGAGAGAACCATGGATAACCTGCAAAAAACTCATCACCCCCCGTACCTGAAATTGCTACAGTTGCACTTTGTTTTGCTGCCATAGAAACAAAATAGGAATTTACCCCGTCGTAACTTGGTTGATCCAATGCTGAAATAATGTGATCAAGATGATCCATCATCATTCCTCCGCTTACTTCAACTCGATGGTGTTCAGTATCAAGCCATTTGGCTATTTTTAATGCCTCATCAGTTTCATCAATAGCTACGCCTTCTTGTTGATAACCTACAGAAAAGGTTACCACTTTTCCTCCTATTTGTTTCATTAGTGCTACCAGTAACGAAGAATCCAGTCCGCCACTCAAAAATGCACCAATGGGTACATCACTAACCATATGTTCCTTTACAGTGTCGGATAATAATTTTTGAAATAGAGAAACATGTGCTGGATAATCCATTTGTCTTAAATCAGCGATTCTATTCTTCTCTAAATGCCAAAACTGTTTTATTGAAACTGAATTTTTACGATAGATTAGGAGGTGTCCGGGCATTAACATTTTTACATTTTCAAGTATTGTATAGGGTTGAGGAATCGTTCCGTAAATTGTTAATAAGGTGATCGATTCAGTATTAAGGTTTGTAGGGATTAATCCTGAGGCTATGATAGATTTAATTTCAGATGAAAAAATTAACTTTCCATTATATTCTGAATAAAGCAGGGGTTTAATGCCCAGAGGATCCCTGGCGAGTATAATTTTTTCATTTCCAACACCTTCTCTTTTATCATAAATACACAAGGCAAACATACCCTGGATTCGATTTACAAATTTATCACCATAATATTCATACATTTTGAGTACAACCTCAGTGTCTGAATTTGAGGTAAATTTGAAACCTTTTGCTTCAAGTATCGCTCGTTCAGACTTAAAGTTATACATCTCACCATTATAAACAATCCATAGTGTTTGGTTTATATTACTCATTGGTTGGTGACCAAGTGGTGATATATCTAATATAGCTAGTCTGCGCATGCCTATCGCGAGATGGTGATCTGAGTAAATGCCCTCATCGTCTGGGCCTCTATGCTCCATGGCTTTTAACATTTGCTTTAGAGGCGTTGTATCAGGTCTGTTTATAATACCGCAAATACCACACATACTCAAACTTTTTTAGTACAACGTGCTTCTACTCCATTTCCTGCATATTCCGTGAAAATTGCCTCCATTGAATTTGCTTCAAGAATGGAAACTATTTCTTCTGCACTGCGTGTATGTTTATAATGATCTGTCAGTGTATCATGTGTATCAAGGAACATCCATGCATATAATTGCTCATCAGATAATTGTGGATAAATATCGTGATAATCTACCACAGGTGAAAAGTAGATAAAAGCCCTACCCAAATAACTCAGAATCGGAATTATTTTTAATTTCCAAGAAAATTTATGTAAAGGATAAAGTCTTTTTGTCAGTTTTTTACAATAGTTAAAACGATATTCTATTTCTCTTTTTAACAAAAAATTTCTGATTTTTTTTCTGAAAAAAGTTTCTGGATAACCTTTTGTATAATGATCAATTATTAAAGTACCAGATGGTTTAACGTAGTTACATAATGTATTGATAGTTTTTTCAGGGTCAGGTGTGTGTTGAATCACACCAATGCAAACTACAATATCAAATTCTTCATAATTAAAAGGAAGGTTATAAACATTTGCCTGGCAAACTGAGTAATTTGGATAGTTTTTACAATTTTGATAATTAGCTTCCACTGCTGATGAAATGTCAACAGCACTTACAGAAGCACCAGCCGCTAACATAATTTCTGTAAATCGACCAGCCCCACAACCTACTTCCAGAACTTTTTTACCTTTAAAAACAGATAGATCACCACCACAAAGCCTTTTTAACCGATCTTCTGAAATTGTTGTTCCCGTATAGGAATCAAGCTGTGTTTTACTAAATTTATTCCACTGCAATCCAAAAGATGTAGCGTAATTATTGGGTTCAACAAAACGGGGGATGTTTTCAATTATTGGATAAGCTCTCTTTTCCGAATTTATAAATTCATTATTTTCAGCTATGAATGAGAGCTCTGTTTTCGAGATAGGATCTACAAATATTGGAGGTTTAATCATTGATCAAATTTTTCTATCAATTCTTGATATTTTTTTACTGTATCATTTAAGTTATGATTAGTCGAAACGTAATTTAATGCATTTTTCCCATATTGACTAATTTTATCAGAGTCAAGGGTTTTTATAAAATTCACTGCTCTTTCGAGCGATCCATCGCAATAACAGCCCAAAGAGTATTTAGTAATCATATCATCAGGATTTACATTGAACGAGAGAATAGGACACAAATTTAATCCGGCTTGAATAAAGGTATTAGGCGATCCTTCAAATTTTGATGTATTTACAAAACATTTCGCATTTTTAAAATAGTTGTCTATTTCAAAAAAACTAACAAAATCAATAATTTGTATATTATTTTTATCTTGATAATTATTGATTATATCTCTTTTAGTCTTATTGTCTCCGGTTAAAATCATTACAAAGTTTTCATTAGGAAGAAGTTCGGCTAAAGAAAGAAACAGCAGAGGGTTTTTATTTTCGTCTGCTTTTCCAATCCAAAGAATTTTTTCACGTGAAATATGGTGAATTTGAGGTAATTTAATGGGAAATCCATTTTGTATCACTACTGCTTTTAATTGGTGTGTATTATATAGTATATCAGCCTGTTTACTGTTCTGACATACAATTACATCAGCTCTTTTTAGCATTTTTCTGTAAAAATACGCATTCAAGGTGTTTTTTCTGGTAAAGATCCCATTTACATCCAGATCACTTGCCACACGATAAATAACTTTTTTCTTTTTTACAATTTGAACTAAAAAGGTGAGATAAACTGAAACAACTGACATAGTGCTTATAATAAAAACGTCAGAAGGATTATTTAAAATGGTCTTTATCAGATAAAAACGCCAGCTCAAAGGATAGTAAAACCGATGTTCTTGTCCATAATTGAAGTGTTTTATTTTTATTAATTTAAGCTTATCATAATACTCCGGAGAACTTTGTCCAAAATCACCGACAAAAAAATCTACTATATAACCTTCTTTTTGTGCAAATTCTTTAGCCAAATAATAAAAATTAATTTCTGCACCACCTATGAGTCCCGGCTTTTTGCTGAAAAGAAAATAAGTAGGAGGTAATAAAAAACAAATTTTTTTAATTTTTTCAGTCATTCTTATTAGTGTAAAATTGTCTTAGCCATTCCTCTAGCACCAAAAGTAACCATATTTT
>JARGGF010000273.1 GCA_029210905.1 Bacteroidales bacterium
TGCTTCAGCTTCTTGCTTTCTTCTGGTTGCATCTGAGTTGGCAATAGTAATTTTAGCAGTGTTTTCTCCATCTACAGCTTGTGCATCAAATGCAGCCATGCTAACCCTTTCTTTTTGCTTTGCATCGGCCTCACCAATGTTGGCATCTGCCTCTGCTGAAGCCACTTTAATACGCCGTTCTTTATATGCTACTGCCTCACCTATAGAACCGTCCCTTTCTTTTTCAGCCACAGCTTTTTTAGCCTCATTTATGGCACCTGCAGCGGCTTCTTTTCCAAGAGCATCAATATAGCCAGATTCGTCAGTAATGTCGGTAATGTTTACGTTAATAAGTTTTAACCCGATTTTTATTAGCTCATGTTCAACCGCTTCTGATACATTTTTGAGGAATTTTTCACGGTCGCTGTTAATTTCCTCAATGTCCATAGTAGCAATTACCACCCTAAGCTGCCCAAAAATAATATCGGCAGCCAAATGATGAATTTGTTGCTGGGTTTGTCCTAAAAGTCGCTCAGCGGCATTGTCCATAACACCCGGTTCTGTTGAAATACCTACCATAAATCGCGAAGGAACATTTACACGGATATTTTGCTTACTAAGCGCATTTCGTAAATCTACTTCAATAGGAATAGGCGTTAAATCAAGATATTGGTAATCCTGGATAATTGGCCAGATAAATGCTGCACCCCCGTGAATTGTTTTAGCAGCTTTTCCTTTACCAGCTACTTTACCATAAATTACCAGAATATGGTCAGCAGGGCAACGTCTGTAACGTTTTAATAAAGAATAAATTAGTATAAATACAAACAGAATAGCAATGGCTATCGATACTACTACAAATTGACCCATAATTTTGTCTCCTTTGGTTTAAAATTAAAATTCTGATTATTAGTTAGTTATTTTTAAAATTTTGAATTTCCAGATGCTTAATATCGGTACTAATTAGTATTAGTCCAATCTTATTTAGTTCATTTTCAATCTGTTCTGAAATTTTAGTCCGAAATTCAGTAGTTTGTTTTAACTCCAATGATTTCATGTTCAAAAAGAAATACCTGATTTGTCCGGAAATAAGATCCGCGGCTAAAGTTTTAATCTGTTCTTGAGAGAGCCCGGACAAGCGTTCTGCCGCATTTCGTAAATGAATTTCCTGATTTGAGATTGCAACGTTGATTTTTAAAATAATATGTACAATGTGCTGGTCTGAAGTTGCCAGTTTCTCCATATTGATCTCAGTTGGCCACGGGGCAAGGTTGAACAATTGATAGCTGCCAAAGATTGGCAAAACAAATGCTCCGCCTGAAAAGACAAATTTTAGGTTATTCCCGTAAATATCAGTTTTATTATTAAAAATTATAAGCACATGGCCAGGTGGGCATTTTGTATAATTTTTAAAAAGATAAGTTACTGCAATGAACAAAAAGATTAATACAGCAATTGTGATAATTAAATAAAATCGAACCATAATAGTTCCTTATGATTGAAAAATGATATACCTATTGGATGTTTTTATCTAAGCCTTTTTACTAAAAGAATGTTTTCGTTCACAATATCTGCAACTTCTATTAAAGAGCCTGTTTTTATTATTTCTGAATCTTCTGTCATGGCATCAAGGGTTCGCAACTGACCTTGAACTTTAACCTGCACTTTTCCAGTTCCTGTTTTTTTTTCCGGAATACTTAAATATACACTTCCACTTTCTCCAATGGCATTTTTAAAGTCCATGGTTCCACTATACGTGAATTTACTAATGTAATAAAATAAACTGGCCATTATTATCATCATTATGGCACCTGTTACGATTGAAACAATAAGGATTATGGTAAGGCTGTATCCACCTTCAATACAAGCAAGTCCACTCCATGCAAACAACGTGAAAAATGCGACTAAATTCTTAAAAGTAAAGATATGCAGGCCTCCGCTATCGGAATCAAGAGAACCATCATGATCGGCATCTATATCGCTGTCTGCATCGCCTCCAATAAATGTGATTACCAGCTGAATGACAAATAAAAGTGTGGACGGAAAAGCAACAATCCAGTAAATTCGTGCCAGGGTGCTTAATCCTTCCCACCATCCTGAGAAATCTGAAAACATGGTTTATTCGTTTAGTTAAACATCTTGTAAATATACACAAAAAATGTGTGATTTTCAGAATGGAGATGTATTTAATTAAGGTAGATTGGCGATTTTTGACAATTGTTTTTTTTAGTGGGATAATTCAGACTAAAAGCGTCTTAAATTCATAGTTTTAGGTGTTCAATTAAAAAAGTCTTAATAAAAAATAGGAATTATAAAAAAAAGAAAAGTGCTTGAAAACAAGCACTTTATAATTAAGGGCAAGTTATTTAATATTATTCAATTTCGCTCCAAATTAGCCCAGCAGCGCCCAATACAGCTGCATTTTTACCCATTAGTCCCGAAATTTCCAGTTTTACCTTATTTTTGAAAATTTTCAATAAATTTTCTTCCATATATTTTTTAGTTGGTTTCAAGATATAATCTCCTGAAAGGGCAAGGCCACCAAATAAAAATATGGCTTCGGGGCTTAAGTATGCTACGGAATCAGCAAGCTTAAGACCTAAAATTCTTGCAGTAAAATCAAATGCTTCCAAGGCAAGTTTATCTCCAGCTACTGCTGCTTCGTATATTTTTTTAGAACTTATTTCAGATTCAGGAATCGAACTTAGACTGCTTTTTGCTCCGGGCTTTTCTAAAAGTTCCAAAACGGTCTTTTTTATGCCTGTTGCAGAAGCATAAGTTTCAAGACAACCTTTTCTGCCACAGCCACATAATCTGCCATTTGGATCATAAATAGTGTGTCCAACTTCACCTGCAAATCCATCATGGCCGTATACCAGCTTACCATCTACTATCAGTCCACTGCCTAATCCTGTCCCTAAGGTAATTACAATAAAATTTTTCATGCCTTTGGCTGCACCATATATCATTTCGCCCATTGCAGCTGCATTTGCATCGTTTGTAAGTGATATTGGAACGCGAAAATTTTTATTGAGCAATTCAACAAGTGGTACTTTCCCTTTCCAATTTAAATTAGGGGCAAATTCAATACATCCATTATAATAATTTCCATTTGGAGCACCAATTCCTATTCCTTTTAAAACAAAATTTTCGGTTACGGAATTTAAGCTTTCATTAATAGCGGCAGTAAGGGCTTCGATATAATCTTCAACTTCAGTATATTTTGATGTTGAAATTGAATTTTCTGCCCTAAAATTACCATCTCGGTCAACCAGACCAATTACAGTATTTGTTCCGCCAATGTCAATACCTATACTTAAATCTTTCATTTTTATGATGTTAAATTAATTAATTTTCGATTTTTGATAACCTTTCCATCCGTAGAATGCGAGATAAGAATAGCAAATAATGGGTACAAGGAATGAAAGATGTACACCCAGCATATCTGCAACATATCCCTGAAGGGGTGGGACAATTGCTCCTCCCAAAATTGCCATTACCAAAATGGATGAGCCCTGGCTTGTATATTTTCCAAGTCCGGCTATAGCCAATGTAAAGATATTCGAAAACATAATGGAATTAAATAAACCAATTCCAATTACCGACCACATTGCAACTACTCCATTAGAACTTAATGTTATAATCAACAAAGTAATAATTACCAGCGAGAATACCATTAATGTTCTGCTGGACTTTGACTTACCAAAATAGAATGAGACAAGATTTAAAACTAAGAAGATACTAAATATGGAGGCAATTGTAAGACCTTTTAAATACCAGATTACTAAAAATGCAGCAAAAGGTACTGCTATCATCAACAAATTTTTATATAGTTTATTTGTCATTGTGCTTAACGAAATGGAACCAAGAAATCTCCCAATCATTAATCCACCCCAGTAAAAAGAGAGGTATAAACTAGCATCTTTCTCTTCTAATCCCGCAATATTTTCAAGTCCCAGGTAACGAATGAGTATGCTACCAATGCTCACTTCAGCACCAACATACATAAATATACCAATTGCTCCCAAAACAAGATTTCGATGCTTTAAAGCGCCAAATCCTTCTACAATCTCATCAGAACTGGTTACCCGAGGAAGTTTGATTGCAAATATGGCCATTGCCAAAAACAAAAAGATACCTGCATAAATTAAATAAGGTATTTTTACGGCATCTACCCCTGCGAAATAGTGAAAAATAAGGTATCCTCCAATTACAGGACCAATTGTAGTTCCCAATGAGTTAAATCCTTGCACAAGGTTTAGGCGGCTGGAAGCCGATTCTTCTGAACCCAGGATGGCTACGTAAGGATTGGCTGCAATCTGAAGTAATGTAAAACCGAGACCTACTATAAAGAGTGCAAGCAGGTAAAACCAATATAGGTGTATATAGGTTGCAGGGAAAAATAACAAACTGCCTAAGGCAGAAAGCGCAAGCCCAATTAATATACCATTTTTATAACCTATTTTATTAATTGGATCACCTATTGAGGCGGATATTAAAAAATAGATTAGAGATCCAATAAAATAGGCTCCAAAAAAAGCAAACTGTACTAACATAGACATAAAAATTGTCAGTTTGAATACAGATTGAAGATGTGGTATTAATATATCATTTAATACTGTAAAAAAGCCCCACATAAAAAATAAACTTGTGAGTACCGAAAAAGCAAGCAGGTTATTTGACCCTTTTTTGTTCTGTTCCATTAAAATAAAATATTAAAATTTAAAAAATTGAAGTCGTAAATATAAACAAATATGAGTAATCAGCTTGCTCTGGCTTGTATCAGATGAAATAAAAAATGACCACAACATTGCAAACGGCAGATAGTCAGCTCGTTATGTTATCAACATCTTATTACTAAAATGTGTAGATTATCATTTTTTTGGAGATAAGTATTCAATTATCTTTGCCGCTTTATTTTTTTTATTCAAATAATTTTAACTAGAAAAGTATGAGAAAAAATTTATTCATTCCAATTTTCCGAAAAAAAATGGTCTTTACCAGATGGACGCGCAGATCCGATTCTGTTTTTTTATCGCTTGGCAGATCTATTAAAATTTCTGCACTTACAGCAGGGTATTTTTTATTAAATGCTTTTACTACCAATGCTCAAACTGATACTATTAAAATACAAGAGGTTACGATAAGTGCTTATAAAACGCCTGTAAACTTTGCTGATGCTGCCAGAATAATCAGCTTGCTCAGTGCCGGGGAAATTGAAGATGCGCCGCTTACCAGTATCAACGATGCTCTCAAATCAGCTATGAACGTGGATGTTCGTGAAAGAGGGGTTTATGGTGTGCAGTCTGATCTGAATATCAGGGGAGGTTCTTTTGATCAGAATGTAGTTTTGATTAATGGAGTGAGAATGAGTGATCCCCAGACGGGTCATTTTCAAATGAATCTTCCAATTGATTTAATCGATATTGAGCGTATTGAGATGCTGCATGGTGCTTCATCAAGTTTGTATGGGAATAATGCTTTTAGCGGAGCCATAAACATTATAACCGGAAACGATGACAGAAGTGGAGTAAAAGTGGGATTATTGGCTGGTGAGCACGAATTATTCGGAGGCAATATTGCACTTAATCTTTCAACTAAAAAAATTAAAAATTACCTTTCGGTTGCGAAAAAAGTATCAGCTGGATATACACAAAATACTGATTTTGATATTCTGAACCTATTCTATAAAGGAAAGCTTATTACCGAGGCAGGAGCACTTCAACTTCAGGCAGGATACCTTGATAAGTCATTTGGAGCGAATAACTTTTATACTCCAGTATACCCTAACCAGTATGAAGAAAATAAAACATGGATGGCAAACCTGAAGTTTTTTACAAATGGAAATTTCAAAATAAGTCCATCTATTTATTTCAGAAGAAATTTTGATCGGTTTGAACTATTTCGGAATAACCCTCCCGCCTGGTATACAAACCATAATTATCATACCACCGATGTTTATGGTGCTGAAATAGGAACACAATTTAACACTGGTTCTGGTCAAATGGCACTTGGCGCAGATTGGAATACAGAATCCATATTGAGTAATAAACTAGGTGAAGTTCTTGATAATGAACAAGCTATCAAAGGTGTTGAAGGCGTAAGCTATACAAATGGTAAAACCAGGCAAAATTTTACTGCCTTTTTTGAGCAACGGTTCAGGTTTAATAATTTTCAAATATCAACAAGCCTCTCAGCTAACTTTAATTCAATGTTTGATTGGAATTTTTATCCAGGCATTGACCTTTCTTTAAATATAAATCCAAACTTTAAATTGATAGCCTCAGCCAGCAGATCGGGCAGAATTCCTACATATACCGATTTATATTATGTTGGGCCAACAAACATAGGAAATCCGGACTTAAAAACAGAAACAGCTAATACTTTCGAATTTGGATCAAAATATATTACAAAAACATTAATTATTCAATCTGCAATATTTTTTCGTCAGGGAAATAATATCATTG
>JARGGF010000274.1 GCA_029210905.1 Bacteroidales bacterium
TTTTTAAAGTGCATTTAAGACCAATCACTGTTGAAGAGAATTTTGATCTTGCGTTTTTAGCAAAACAAACTCCCGGCTTCTCTGGTGCTGATATAGCAAACGTATGTAATGAAGCGGCCCTGATTGCTGCCCGTAAAAACAAAAAGCTGGTTGAAAAACAAGATTTTCTTGATGCAATTGACAGAATAATTGGTGGACTGGAAAAGAAAAACAAACTGATTACGCAATCGGAGAAAAAGACAATTGCTTATCATGAGGCAGGACATGCTTCAATTAGCTGGTTGCTTGAACATGCACATCCACTTGTTAAAGTTACTATTGTACCGCGCGGACAGGCTCTTGGAGCTGCATGGTACCTCCCTAAAGAAAGATCGATTACCACTGTTGAGCAAATTCTTGATGAAATGTGTTCTGCACTTGGTGGACGAGCCTCTGAAGAAATCAATTTTGGGAAAATATCAACCGGAGCCCTTAATGATCTTGAAAAAGTCACCAAGCAAGCATATGCTATGGTTTCATATTTTGGAATGAGTGCGGAATTAGGCAATGTTAGCTTTTTTGATTCACAAGGTCGTGGAGAATACTCATTTAATAAGCCTTACAGCGAAAAAACAGCTGAATTACTTGACAGAGAGGCTAAAAAAATAATTGATGAACAATATGCCAGGGCTAAAAAAATCTTACTCGAAAACAAAGAAGGCCTGGAAGCTTTATCAAAATTATTGCTTGAAAAGGAAGTGATTTTCAGTGAGGACGTTGAACGAATATTTGGAAAGCGTAAGTTTGAAGAAGAAGAAATTCCTACTCTGAAAATTGAGGAAGACATCAAAAATGAAGATATTGAAAATATTGAACAGGATCAAACTGTTGATAATATTAACGATGAAATAAAATAAAAATCTTAAAAAAACCTTGACCTTAACTGGCTCAAGGTTTTTTTATTTAATAATTCCCCTTACTTTGATGAGAAATTCTGTCTTTATTAGGAAATTCCCTCTACCCTAATTATTTTTTACCTATATTTATACCAATTTGTTTTCTTTACTCAAAATTGATGGTATTTACCATGTTGAATTAGGGAAAGCTACAGCTATTTAAATTTCCAGAAAGAACTAACTGGTATGATATTATTTTCTTATAAAGATTAATAACAATCAATCTTCCTAAGAAATTAACATCGTCATTTCAATCGTAACTTAACACTGTTTTTAGCACTGGAAATTTTATGACATAATTGGAAATCAGAATGGAGCGCACAATTTTAAAAGAGAGCATATTAAACAGAATTAGAATTGGCCTAAAAAGTGCTCAATTTAAAGATATTGAAGCACCAAAAATGACCAACAAACAGATTTTTATTACTCCGGACAGACCATTAATAGAAATTTTTGAAAATGAACTGAATAAGATTAATGGTCAATTTATCTATTGTGAAAACAAAGAAGAACTCATTGAAAATCTCGGGCAGCTAGACAAAGAAAAAAAAATAGGCCTATGCTATTCTCCTGACAATCAGTTTATTGACATACTGTCAAAATCAGGCATTCTATATATTAAAGACTTTGAAAAAAGTAAAGAAATAAAATCAGGAATTAGTGCTTGTGAATTCCTGATAGCCCGCTATGGAAGCGTAATGGTAAGTAGCAAACAACCAGGTGCACGAAGAATATTTTCTTTCCCTGAAATACATATAGTAATCGCATTCGAAAACCAATTAGTTCTTGAGATAGAAGAAGGTTTGGAAGGCATTAAAAAGAAATATGGAACAGAGTTGCCCTCGCAAATAACAAATATTACAGGACCATCGCGTACTGCCGACATTGAAAAGACATTAATTTTAGGTGCACATGGGCCAAAACAGTTGATTGTTTTTGTGCTAAAAACAGATGACCTATAAACTATTGCAATTTTTTATTGACTTGCTTAAAAAATTATTTACTTTCGTGCAGCTGAATTTTAGCATTAAAGCTATTTCTCACTATAAAAATAGAATATTACTTTATACAAACTAAAATATTTAATACCAAGAATAAATGAAAGACTGGGTTAAAATTCAAACTTTTGAGCGCATCCATCAAGCGGAATTACGAAAAGATATATTAGAGGAAAACGGAATACCTTCAGTAATAATAAATGAAAAAGACAGCTTGTTTTTACTGGGTGAAATTGAACTTTATGTAAAGAAATTTGATGAATCGAAGGCCAGAGAGTTGATTGATGAATTTAATGGATTAACAAAAATAAATTCATTTGTAGGCGAAAAACAAATGCGCACTTACCGTGATGTGCTTTTGGAATTTGGCATCCATGCAATTCTTAAGAAAAAAGAAGACTCAAAATATATCCTTGATAATTTTGAACTCTATATAAGCAACGAAGATATTGAAAAAACGGTTCCTTTCCTTAAAGAGGAAAACCTGACTGGGTGGACAAAAGTAGTTACCTGCGACAGTGTTAGCCAAACAAAATACAGAACTGAAATTCTTGACGAAAAAAACATTGATAATTTTATTATTAAAAGAAGGGATACAAATTATCATCTTGAAAGAGTTGAAATATTTGTCAAAGATTCAAGTTCAGAAGAATCTAAAAATATATTAGAATCATTAAATGGATGGATATCAGTAGGAACCTATGAAGATATTCATTTTGCAGAACTGGACGAAGATGTGCTAAATGAAAATAGCATTAAAGCTATAATCAAACAAAATAAAGACAAACAATTCGAGCTTTTGGTAGAAGCAAATAATGAAGAATCTGCAATTGATATTATTAACACTTCTAAGGAATGGGTTGTAGTAAAAACCTACTCAAGCTTTGAAAATGCACAAATAGCAAAAAAAATTCTGGAAAAAAATGACATCAACGCCGTTATAGTTAACGAAAGAGACAGTTCTTTTTTAATTGGCGAATTAGAGCTTTATGTTAAAATTGATAAAAAAGCAAAAGCAGAAAACATTCTAAAAGATTTCTGATTTGAAAAATAATTTTCTTCAAAGAGTTGCAACATCAGCAGTATTTGTAGTAGTATTAATTGGAAGCAGTATCCTGGATCCTGCTACATTTGTTCTTTTATTTGCAGCTATAATAATTATTGGCCTTATTGAGTTTTACAAAATAACTGTTAAAGGTGAATTAAAACCACAAATTATAACTGGTATAGCTTTTGGCCTTTTTATTTTTGCTAGTAATTTTCTGGTAGCATCCAATATGCTTTCAAATGAAATTTTTGCATTTTATATTCCCTTTTTCAGCCTTTTTATGGTAATAGAATTGCTTAGAAATACAGAAAACCCTTTTGCAAATATATCATTTACTATTTTTGGTGCTTTATATGTTGCCCTTCCTTTTGGATTGATTAGTTATTTGGTATATAGCCCTATATTTAATGCTGAATATAACGCGTCAGTTTTAATTGCCCTGTTTGTGCTTATTTGGGCAAGCGATTCTGGAGCATACCTGATTGGCTCCTTAATAGGGAAACATAAATTATTTGAAAGAATCTCACCAAAAAAAACCTGGGAAGGTTTTATTGGAGGTGCCTTGTTTGCACTTATTGCAGCATATATTATATCTTTATATATCAAAGAGTTGCATATGGTGCATTGGTTAAATATAGCACTAATTACCATTGTTTTTGGAACTTTTGGCGATTTATTTGAATCCTTACTTAAAAGGAAGGTTAACTTAAAGGATTCAGGAAATATTTTGCCCGGACATGGTGGAATTCTTGATCGTTTTGACAGTTTGCTCCTGGCAGCTCCGGTTGTCTTTTTCTATTTGCAGATATTTAGTTAATTTTTTAAGTTTGAAAAGATGAAAATCCATCGCGAAGGATACCCTACCCTATCACTTGTTTTTTCAGTATTAATTTTGCTGAATATTCTTCTGTTTTATTTTGTTTTTGAACATGAAATAATTAGATCCATTAGTTTGGCTGTTTCTTTAGGCATTTTCCTTTTTTTCCTTCAATTTTTCCGTCGACCCGAAAGAATTTCCGACACCCCTGAAAACGAAATACTTTGCCCGGCAGACGGAGAGGTGGTAGTAATTGAAGAAACCTTTGAAAATGAATATTTTAAAGATAAAAGAATTCAGGTTTCAATATTTATGTCACCTTTAAATGTGCATGCAAACTGGTACCCAATTGGAGGAACTGTAAAATATGTAAAATATCATCCCGGTAAATTTCTGGTAGCCTGGCACCCTAAATCGTCAACCTTAAATGAAAGATCTACCGTGGTAATTAAATCTGCAGCAGGCACAGAAATTTTAGTCCGCCAGATTGCAGGTGCTGTTGCACGTCGTATTGTTACTTATGCCGAGACTGAAAAATCAGTAACTAAAAATGAGGAACTTGGCTTTATAAAATTTGGTTCCAGAGTGGATGTTTTCCTTCCAGTTGGAACAAAAATACGTGTAAACTTAAAAGACAAAGTTACAGGAAACATTACTTCTTTAGCAACTTTAACTTAATCAATAATTTTCAAGGAGATGCTGTGGTAATTCATGTTGCAATTCATACAGTATTTCTTTTATCTCCTGAGACCAGTCATAATGTGATTTGGTATCATCGAAGGTCTTAAAAGGAATTACTTTACCAATAACTACGTTAATGGTTTTGCCCCTTTGACGAAATAATTCGTCAGGTAATAAAAATAATTCAAGATTGGCTTTAATGCCAAGTTTTTCACGCAGCCGTCCAAGAAAATAGAATCGTTTCGAGTTTTTCGCATGAATATACACCGGAATTACATCTCGCTGATATTCTAATGCATTTCTCACAAAACTACGATGCCATGCACCATCTTTAATTACACCCTTTCGCATTCGGGAAACTTCGCCAGCCGGAAAGGTCATTACCTGAATATCAGATGCCAGGGCTTCATTAATCATATCGTAGTAGGATTGGGGCGAGCGGCCAAAAACGTTAACAGGCAAAAACAGGTCACGAAGATTTCTTAAACTCATTAAAATATCGTTTGCAACAGCTTTTACCCTGGGATACTTTTTTAAAGCTGCAATTAAAGCCACATAAAAATCAATCCCTCCCAGAGGATGATTGCAAACAAAAATAAAACGCCCGTTGTCAGGCAGGTTTTCAAACCCATGCATTATCATAGAAATATTAAGATATTTCATATTTGCCTCGATAAAATCAAGGCCATATTTTTCTTTATGTTCTATTATTTGTTGATTTACCTCATCCTGATGTATCAGTTTTTTTATAAAATTAACAACAAATTGAGGCATTCTCTTTAAAATTGGAGAGTTGCCCTTTTTAATGAGTTTTTCTGTATCGATTAAAGCTGGCTCGTCCTGAGACTTATTTTCAAACCTGGTCATATTGAAAATGAACTGAAATTATCATAAAAAAACAGGGGTGTTGTTGAGAACAACAACGCAAAAATAACATTTATTTGAAAAGAAAAATATGGAACCCGGCCCAACAGATCATTATTGGTTTTTCCCAAAGGCATATTTCAAGGAAAAAATATGGGAAACTGGTGCAATTGTCATATCACCAACATCTGTAAGCGCATAATCCAGTGAGAAATTATATAAGCTGAAACCAATTCCTAAACTTGGCTGAAGGCTGATTTTTTTGCTGTTGTCAAAGTCAGCGGAAACCTGAAAACGATCAATACCAATTCTTAAAAAAACATTCTTCATATAACTGATTTGCAGTCCCATATGGGGATCTACACTCAATGGTTTTGCTTTTATTAATGAATGGTGCTCGCCATCAAAATGTAAATCAAGATCAATCTCGGCCAGCAACATTAATTTTTGGTTAAATTTAAAAAACCTGCCAAAACCAACTAATAATTTTGGCAATGTCAGTTCTAATGAATTGGATGGCAATTCATTTCCTGTGGCATTAAATATCTCTTCATACAGGTTATTGTTAAAAATCCACATATTAAATGTAGATGTTGCATCACGCAGCGAAGCCCCAAACCTCCATTTATTATATGCATATTGTGCTCCTAAATCAAAGCCAAATCCGTAAGCACTGGCAAATTCGCCTTGTTTCCGATAAATTAATTTTACGCTTGCCCCCCAGGAAAGACCTGAAAATTTAGATTTTCGTCCCAGAGATAAAAACAAGGCATAATCAGCAACCGAAAAATAGGAAATCCTGTCATAGTTAACGTTACCATTAGCATCTAACAAATTTAGCGTATTGGGAATATCGTCCACACCAAAACGAATAGCCGAAATTCCCAGCATTAAACTATCGGAAATTTTATATGAAAACCCCATAAAATCATACTGAGCAAGTCCGGAGAAATAATTAGCATGCATCAATGAAGCTTCAAAAGTATTCTTCATATAAGCTAAACCAGCTGGATTCCAATAGGCAGCGCATGCACCCTCAATAGTTGCAATTACAGCATTCCCTCTGGCAAGACTGGCTGCATCTATCCCTATATT
>JARGGF010000275.1 GCA_029210905.1 Bacteroidales bacterium
ATGCTTCTGAAAGTGTATTAATACAATGTTCTGCAGTTAATAAATAAGGTTTGCCATCTTTAGCTGTATTATTTATTAAGGAACCTGTACATAAATAACTGCTGCTTCCCGAAGTATAATTATATTTTACAACGGCTCGTTTTTCATTCTGCCAGTCTGCCCCATCCGGGCAATTAATATTTACGTTACATTCACCAGAACTGTTAAATCCTGTTTTTAATCCCAAAACATTCTTATAATCGTGAACAATCCCGGAGAGGTTTAACTGTCCATAATCCTGCCCTTCAGGCACATTCAATTCAATAATAATATCATCACCGGAAACAGGAGCTGTGGAAAACCAACCGTTTTTCTTGTTATTTTCCTTTGTAAATGAACCTATAATGTTCTTTCTGTCAGAAGAATAGATGAAAACTCTTGCACTGCCTTCTAACCTATAGATATTAAATATCAAACCAATTGAATAAGCTCCACTCGAATTAATCCTTAATTGCCACACTTTATTACCATCGGCCAAATTATTCCAGCTTCCTGAATTCTCAGGGTTTAAATTAACTTCATGGTTTTTACCATATCGGAATGGCTTTGCCCTGCCTACCTGTTGATCTTCCTGCAGCATTTTTTGGTAATCGAAAGATGGGGTATAAAATACAGCAAGACTCTTTAATGATGGCTGATTAAAAGATAAGGGAGTACCACCATGGCTTATCTGGCTGTATAAATTCCAGCTTTCAAATAGAATCAGGACTAGAATAATAAATAATTTTTTTCTCATTTCAAGAGTTTTGTTAATATAACAAACTAATTAACAACAATTTAACATATCGTTATCTTGTAGAAATATGATTTCAAAAAAAGGAAATCCTTAAAATTCCCCATAATAAATAGACCCATTCTACAAAAGAAAGTTGCTCACTGGCAGTTATCTGCATATAAAGAAAGAAAAAAGTCAAATAATATATTAGAACTAAATTAAAAGATCATACCTAAAGAACCCATCAGAAAGCAAATTGTTTATAAAGATAATTGAAATCACCATAATAAAACGCAGTATTACCGATTTTATGACTTTTTGCTTTCCAAAAGCTTTTGCAATTCATACATTTCATCCCTGAGTCTTGCTGCTTCAATAAAATCAAGCTCTTTGGCAGCCTTTTTCATGGCTTTCTGGGTATTTTCTATTGTTTTCTGAAGTGCATCGGTGTTCATGTATTTCACAACAGGATCTGCTGCAATATTGGGCATTTGATCAGTTGAATAGACATTTGATGAATCAAGCTGGTCTCTGCTGCTATCACCCAATGCTGATTTTAGTGATTTTCTTATTTGAGTTGGTGTAATATTATGCTCCTCATTATATTTTAATTGTTTTTCCCTTCGTCTATTGGTAGAATCAATAGTTCTTTGCATAGAGCCAGTAATTTTATCAGCATACATTATTACTTTGCCATTCAGGTTTCTGGCCGCCCGACCGGCAGTTTGAGTTAGAGACTTTTCTGAACGCAAAAAGCCTTCTTTATCAGCATCGAGGATAGCCACCAATGAAACTTCGGGTAAATCTAGGCCTTCCCTGAGCAGGTTTACGCCAATCAAAACATCGAAGATTCCCTTTCGAAGATTCTCCATAATTTCCACCCGCTCTAAAGTGTCCACATCAGAATGGATGTATCTGCATTTTATATTTATTTTAGTAAAATATTTCGAAAGTTCTTCTGCCATCCTTTTTGTAAGCGTGGTTACTAAAATTCGTTCCTTCAAGGCAACCCTGTCGTTAATTTCACCTATTAAATCATCAATTTGGTTCAGGCTTGGCCTTACATCTATGGCAGGATCTATCAATCCAGTAGGTCTGATAACCTGTTCTACAATAATGCCTTCGCACTTTGCAAGCTCATAATCAGCAGGAGTGGCACTCAGATATATGGTTTGACCTGCAAGACCCTCAAATTCATCGAATTTTAATGGTCTGTTATCAATAGCAGCAGGCAACCTGAAACCATATTCTACCAGATTCGACTTTCGAGAATTATCACCACCAAACATGGCCCTGATTTGAGGAAGGGTTACATGGCTTTCATCAATAACTGTTAGATAATCATTTGGAAAATAGTCCAAAAGGCAAAATGGCCTTGTTCCTGGATCACGTCCATCAAAATACCTCGAATAGTTTTCAATTCCCGGACAGTGCCCTAGTTCTTTAATCATTTCCAAATCATAGGTCACCCGGTCTTCTATCCTTTTTGCCTCCAGAGGTTTACCAATTTCATTAAAAAATTGAATTTGCTTAAATAAATCATCCTGTATTTGCTTAATAGCAAAATGCATTCGTTCTTTGGTAGTTATAAATATATTAGCAGGATAAATGATGGCCTCACTAACCCGTTCTATTCTTTGTCCATTAACAGGATCGAAAGATTCTATTTCTTCAATCTCATCTCCCCAAAAAAGAACTTTAAATGCAAAATCACCGTAGGCCAAAAATACATCTACAGAATCACCTTTTACCCTGAATTTGCCCCGGTCGAAGTTAATTTCATTTCTGGAATACAAGCTGTCTACCAACTGCCGCAAAAAAGCATTGCGGGCTATTTTCTGCCCTTGTTGAATATGGATAACACTCTGATGGAAATCATCAGGATTACCAATTCCATATAAACAGGAAACTGAAGAAACTACAATAATATCCCTTCGGCCTGAAAGCAAGGAAGAGGTAGTACTCAATCTTAACTTTTCAATCTCATCATTAATTGAAAGATCTTTTTCAATGTAGGTATTTGTAACCGGAAGATAGGCCTCTGGCTGGTAATAATCATAATAAGATACAAAATATTCAACAGCATTCTCAGGGAAAAACTGTTTAAACTCACTATATAGCTGAGCTGCCAATGTTTTATTATGGCTTAAGACCAATACTGGTCTGTTTAATTTTTCAATTACATTTGCAATGGTAAAAGTTTTTCCAGAACCAGTTACTCCTTGAAGTATCTGGTAATCTGAGCCTTCAGTCACTCCCTCAAGGAGCTGCTTAATCGCTTCAGGCTGATCACCGGTGGGTTTAAAATTTGAAACTAATTTGTAATCCATTCATTTAATATCATCAATAAAACCAATTCTAAGTTTAATTTATTTACTCTTTAAAATAAAATATACCGGAAGGTGATCGCTAAACCCGCCATGATAATAAGGCCCGCCATATGTTCTATTTGGGGTTAACTGACCCGTTTTAACATTATCATACATTAACCATCTTTCTGAAAATATTTGTCCCCCATCCTGAGAAACAACATAATTGCCATTTTTGCTTAATAGTGATTTAGATACAATAATGTTATCAATCATGTTCCAATTGCCTTTGTAATTATAAGTACCATAACCCAATAGATGTTTGTCAAACAATAGGTTGTATAACATCCTGCTGTTTTTTGAAAATTGGTCAGTAGTTGCGTTTAAAACATCAACAAGACTACTATCTGTTGGTTCATCATTGAAATCTCCAATAATAACAATTCTTGCTTTTTTATTTTTATCTAAAATTTCATCAACTTTCGCTCTTAATACTTTAGCTGCCTCTATCCTTTTTGGCTCAGATACCTCCTTTCCTTCCCTTCTGGAACTCCAATGATTTACAAAAACATGAAGATCTTTATTATCATCTAATTTCCCTCTGACATATAGAATGTCTCTGGTGGTAGTTTCAGGATCGAAATCAAAGGATATCCTATATGTTTGATGATTGAGGTATTGGAATTCAGATTTCCTGTAAATTAAAGCTACATCAATCCCTCTTGCATCAGGACTTTCTTCATGGATTATGCCATAATCTCCACCGACAAGTTGTGAATCGGTAATCAGGTCTTGAATTACATTTTTATTTTCTACTTCTACAAGGCCAACAAGTTCAGGCAATTCATGCTTATTTATAGAACTGATCACCCTGGCTATATTTTTTATTTTTAGCTGATATTTATCAGTATCCCATTTTTTTTCAGAATCGGGGGTAAATTCGTCATCCTCTTTATCAGGATCATTTATAGTATCAAAAAGATTTTCCACATTATATGAAACAACTGTAAAGTATTTCTTTTGTTTATAGAAATCATCCTGCGCAAGTAAACTATTTGCAAAAAAGCAGAAAGCGGTTAAGAAGAAGAGTTTATTCATATATATAAAGCTTGTTAAAGTAATAAATTACAAAAATAACATGTTTTATTATAGAAGAGCAATGCAATTATTTTATTAATTAGAATATTAGTAAATTCATGAAAGATAATTTTGAGTCCGCTGCGAAAAACCGCTAAGCTGAAGATCCTCATAACAATAAAAATCCCAGGTCTCAACCTAAAGAAATGTGAAAAGTGGTTTCATTCATACTAATTTTAATTTTCATGGTTGACACTTATTTTTAAATAAAATATTTTTTTATAAAAAAACCAACAAGGATTTCATTAATTATCAATTTAGTATTACATTAGTAAAAATTACAAACATTAAAATTTCATATATGGGAAAAGGAGATAAAAAAACAAAACGAGGTAAAATCACTGCAGGAAGTTATGGGGTTACAAGGCCCAAGAAAAAGGTAAAACCGACTACTGAAGATAAAAAGAAAGATAAGAAAGATAAGAAATAGTGCCTTAGCACTATTTTTTTTACCATTTTTTATTGAACTCTGGGTGATAAAACAGCAAACAAAAGAAAGGCTGCAAGATAAAATCTTGCAGCCAGTCCCAAAAATCAATGTTTAACCCTAAAATTAAAATTAACCTAATGTTTAATCACCTTTGCACATAACCCTAAGCTTTTTAACAACAAACGTTGTTTTTAACTTTTTGAAAAAGTAATAAAAGCCAGTTTTATTATTGCATTAATCTTTAGCTAAGGTAAGACGTTTTTCAATAGGTGTATATACATTATTTAAAAATGTTTTAGAATCATTATTAATTAATTGTGTTTTATCCAAGTTAAATACCTGTTTTCCAACACAATACATACTAATTAAATATTTTTGTAATTTTTAATCACCTAGTTAAATTATTTTTAAATTCTTTAAAAGTAACTTTCTGTTTCAGAAAATGAAGGCCATAACAGATCCTTCTCACTGATAATTTGATCGGAATTTTTTATGCCCCAATCAATGTCTAAATAACTATCTAACAAATTTATCCCACGTTCTGATTCTTTATTATAATAATTGTCACATTTATAATTAACAATTGTAGTTTCACTTAAAACAGAAAAACCATGAGCAAAACCTTGAGGAATATAAAACTGTCGTTTATTTTCTTCTGATAATTCAATGGTAAAATATTTTCCAAAAGTGGCAGAATCCTTTCGCAGGTCAAGAGCTACATCAATTATTCTGCCCGTAACTGCTCTAACTAGTTTAGTTTGGGCAAATTCACCGATTTGAAAATGAAGCCCGCGAATAACACCGTAGCTTGATTTTGATTCATTGTCCTGAATAAAACGGGTAGAGATTTTATTATTCTGATACCTCTCAAAATGATAACTTTCAAAAAAATAGCCCCTCTCATCATTGTACACTGCTGGTTCAATTATATATAATCCTTCAAATCCTGTATTGATAATCTTCATTGTTAAATCTCTATTTGAAATATGATATGATGGTATTTATTTTTATAAATCAAGCTTTAATCTGAAATATTCAATGGTTTTTAACAAGCCTTCTTCAAGCTGTATTTTAGGTTCCCAGCCATTTAATTTTTCTTTGGCCAATGATATATCAGGTTGTCTTTGAGTAGGATCGTCCTGAGGCAAAGGCATGAATACAAGTTTAGAAGTAGATTTTGTAAGTTCAACTACCTTTTGTGCCAATTCAAGTATTGTAAATTCATAAGGGTTGCCAATATTTACCGGTCCATAAAAATCTTCTGATGTATTCATCATTCGAATCATACCTTCAACAAGATCATCTACGTACTGAAAACTACGGGACTGGCTACCATCGCCATAAATGGTAATATTCTCATTTCGTAAGGCCTGAATGATAAAATTTGAAACCACCCGGCCATCATTTGGATGCATCCTGGGACCATAAGTATTAAAAATCCTAATAATTTTAATCCTGGCATTGGTTTGATGCATATAATTCATAAATAGTGTTTCGGCACATCTTTTTCCTTCATCGTAACATGCCCTGGGACCAAGTGTGTTCACATTACCCCAGTATGTTTCAGGCTGTGGGTGAACCTGCGGATCTCCATAAATTTCGCTGGTAGAAGCTTGGAGTATTTTGGCTTTTTTGCGTTTAGCTAATCCCAGCATGTTAATTGCGCCCATTACCGAAGTTTTAACTGTCTTTATAGCATTTTCCTGGTAATGGATGGGTGAAGCAGGGCAGGCTAAATTGTATATTTCATCAACCTCGGCATAAAAAGGCATGGTAACATCGTGCCTTATTACCTCAAAAT
>JARGGF010000276.1 GCA_029210905.1 Bacteroidales bacterium
AATCATTATACTTCTATTCTATTATAAATTTACACAATTGAGCTTATTTAATTAAGTAAAACAATTTTTTTATTGCATTAATGATATATGTATCGAAATTTTAATAAAATATAAAAAAAGAAAAAAATAACCCGAATAATTATCTTCGTTGAAGGCTGTTTTCGTTCATAAAAAAATGAATTATTGCTACGCGAGATCGGCTTCGCCTAAGTTCTGACAACCCTAATTTTCATCGGAAACTGAGTAATTGTAAGGCTTTCAAGAAAAATGAAAGCCAGCATTTTCTATGTCGGGGTTAATCCCGCTGCACGGGACAAGCTCTGTCTAACCCATAAACTTTGGAAAATATAAAGTTTATGAATTAAACAAGATGGAAAGTAAGAGACAGGAGGTTAAATCATGCAACATAATTTGTTGGGAACATGATTTATAAAAAGAAAATTTCTCACCACAGACAGAAGCTTTAGGATAAGCTTTATAAATTTTGTAAAAATGGAAGTTCTCAAACAAAATATTTACTTATCTTTATATATTCATTAACTTAAACTCAATTAAACTTATTGTTATGAATTTTGACTATACGGAAGAACACCTAATGATTAAAAAAGCGGCAAAAGATTTTGCACGTAATGAGCTATTACCAGGCGTAATTGAAAGAGATACAAAATCGGAATTTCCGGCCGAACAGGTAAAAAAAATGGCAGAACTTGGTTTTCTGGGAATGATGGTGGATCCAAAATATGATGGAACCGGTATGGATGCAATCTCTTATGTTTTGGCCATGGAAGAAATTTCCAAGATTGACAGCTCAGCATCAGTGATTATGTCGGTAAATAACTCACTGGTATGCTGGGGCTTAGAGAAATTTGGCACGGAAGAACAAAAGCAAAAATACCTAAAACCCCTGGCAAGAGGTGAAATTATAGGAGCATTTGCTTTGTCGGAGCCTGAAGCTGGATCTGATGCTACCAGCCAGCGAACCACAGCCATTGACAAAGGGGATCACTATTTACTAAATGGCACCAAAAACTGGATAACTAATGGAAAAAATGCATCAGTTTATTTGGTTATGGCACAGTCAGATGTGGAAAAAAGGCATAAAGGCATCAATGCATTAATTGTAGAGAAAGATATGCCAGGTTTTCAAACAGGCCCTAAAGAAGATAAAATGGGAATGCGAGGCTCAGACACTTGTTCCTTGATGTTTACCGACGTAAAGGTACCAAAAGAAAATAGAATTGGTGATGAAGGCTTTGGATTTAAGTTTGCCATGGAAACCTTAAACGGTGGGCGCATAGGTATTGCTGCACAGGCGCTAGGTATAGCGCAGGGTGCATTAGAACTTGCTGTTAACTATGCTCAGGAACGAAAAGCCTTTGGTAAACCAATTATCGAACACCAGGGTATCTCATTTAAACTTGCGGAAATGGAAGCCGCTATAGAGGGCGCCAGATTGTTAGTATACAAGGCCGCCTGGTTAAAAGACGAAGGAAAAAGTTTTGCCCATGCAAGTGCAATAGCAAAATTGGTAGCTTCGGAAACAGCCATGCACGTGACAACCGAAGCAGTTCAGGTTCATGGTGGTTATGGCTATGTGAAAGAATATCACGTTGAGCGTTTGATGCGTGATGCTAAACTGACCCAAATTTATGAAGGAACTTCTGAAATACAGAAATTAGTGATTAGCAGAGGTTTGATAAAAGCCTAATCGGGCAAATTCAAAAAACAAAACTTTAGGATTTTTGCTCTAAAATAAAAATGCTATAAGCTTATTAAAAGAGAGCTTATAGCATTAATTTTTTCTAACAGTATCATCCCCTAACTATCAAGCCAGTCGATAAATTTTTCAGCATTGATTTGTACATCATCTTCACCCACCTGATCATATGGATTTTCAAGATGATCCTGTATGTTATCAAGACTTACCAATACAATACTTAATAAAACGGGCATAACCATTTGCATGGCAATACTTAAATCGCCTGCAATATATTCAAAATAAGGCCCATAAAGAATGGGAACCAGGAACATGAATATTTTACTGTATGCCCTAAGTGTTACAGGTGTGCGGTATTGATAGATGTGTTTTAAACTTTCAAAAGCATCCATCATTTTGCTTAGGTACTGATTGCTCCTAGAAACCTCGCCGCTTGGCAATTCGCGTTCACGGAAACTTTTAATAAATATGGATAGCCTTGAGAAAATTGAATAAACAACATTCTCTTTTTCAACATGTTCTTCGATTTCGGCATGAAGAAAGTTCCTTACCGATCTCATCAAATCCCGCAGGATTTCCTTTGATTCCGACTGAAAAGCTGCATCTGTTTTAGGCACCCAGTCGCGAGAAGCAAAAAAAATAGCCCTGCCATGTGCTTTTAGCGAGGCATAATGCTTTAAGGCAGTTTCGCGGCGATTGTAGGCTCCACCGATTGAAAAGACGATGGGAAATACAACTGCTATACCAATAATGGTCATTGGGAAATTAGACCTTATATTATATATCCCACAAATGTAAGTTGACAGACAAGAAAGGAAAACAACTATAAGGGATTTATAATTAAAGATTAACCACAAGCTTCGTATAATTTTCACTTAAATAAATATTAAAGGGTTAATAATTTAATTAAATAACTTTCTGACTCTCACCTGATTACCTCTGCCAAGATATTCCATTTCATCAAATAGAAAATTTGTAATGAAAATACCTCTTCCATTCAATTCCATAAGCTGGGCTCCCTGTGTAGGATCAGGTATCGATTTCCAGTCAAACCCTTTTCCTTCATCAGTTATCAACCACTCGCTATAACCAGGTTTTTGAGTATAATTAACAATTACTTTTCTTTTGGCTAACTCAGGATCTCCCAATCTTTCATTGTACAAATCAACCAATGTGTTTTTATCTACAGCTTCAACTTTTTCTTCGTAGCTAATGTCTAAATTTCCGTGTTCAATAGAGTTGGTGATTAGCTCATCCAGGCCTAATTCAATATTGGTTTTGTCAGAATCGTCAATTTTTAGGCTAATCTCAGATATTAGCTGGCTAACAATGGAAGAAATATGCTCAAAATGGGTATCAAATTCAATTTTCAATTCTTTTTCTACTACACGTCCCTCAGCCTTTTTTGCAAGGGTACGGCTATCAACAATTGATTTATACTTTTTAATTAGACCTAATAAACTCCTTTTATCAATAGGCTTTTTCAGGTAATTATTTGCGCCAAGCCGAAGGGCCTCAATGGCATAATCTTCACTACCAAAGGCTGTTGTAATAATAAATATAGCATCAGACTTATCAGATCTAAGCTGGCTCAACATTTCAAGGCCATCCATCTTAGGCATCTGAATATCAGAAATCACCAAATCGGGATGATATTCTTTATACACCTCAAGTCCTTCTTCACCATTAGAGGCCTGTTTTACATCATAACCTTCAAGCTTTATCAGACTATAGAGAAACTCTCTTGAACCAAAATCATCCTCAACAATTAATATTCTCATTTCTTATTATTTTCTGAAACTAATTACCTTTTTTTTAAAAAAGCGCAGTTAAAAATATAAAAAATCAATCAATAGACATAATAAATATTTAAGCAATAACGTAAGAAACTAGTAATCAAAAGTTTAATAATAAAAAGAAGTTTCAAAGCTCCGGATGTTACCACAATAATCTTTTACCCAAAGAACCAGGGAATGTTTTCCCCTATTTATCTTCTCCTCTTGAAGATCACAAGTGATTAAATTATTTTTTTCGTCATATTTAAACAACACCCAATTATTATCAATAAACCCAATATACTCTTCAATGCCCGATAAATTGTCAGTAATTTTAAAATTCAGGCTGGAGCCTTTGATTTTATTATATTTATCAATTGATAATGAACGAATTATCGGAGGTATTGTATCAACTGTGACATAATAAGTTCCGAAGGAGTTTATCTTAGTTTCCAAAAAACCATCCTTCCATTCGCCACCTGCCGAAAACCGGTTTCCCCTGGAAGTTAAACCTGCTATTATTGCCTTACTCTTTAATTCATCCTTGATTTCATAAGGTTTAATAGCTATAGTTACCTTATTATGTAGGGGCACATTTTTATTATGAATATGATAATATTTAGAAAAATTACCCTTTCCTGCATTAGAACTATGATACTGAAAATCAATATTATAATACAGACAATTCTTGTGAAAATGAATTTTAAAAGAATCGGTGCTAATTTCTTGCTCTCTAAAGCAATTGATGCTATTTTCAGAAACAGCTTCTTTTTCTGCTTTCAGAGCCAATGAAGAATCGGATTGAACATTAAAGCTAAGCAATGTTGCATTTCCCTTAATATCTTTACCTACTATTCTAATTTTATGCAACTTACCATCAGAAAAATCAAAAATGCCACTGCCATTTGTTTTATAGGCATTAAACTGGTTATTTGGCTCAATAAAACATTTGGTGACTTTTTTTCTGCTATTTGTATTAAGGTAATAGTCAGCAAAGCTATTTAGGTACCGGGCTTCATAAAATGAAAATTTATTCATTTGATAGGAAAAATACAAGCTATCGTCAATATACAAATCAACCTCATACACACCAAAACGATTATATTGGCCTGACATATAATCATGTATCTCGATACCAAATCCCAATCGTCCGTAAGATTTAATAGTTTTCCCATTAATAATCTTTAATTCATCCCTCCTTGCATAACTATCATTTTCAGAATTTTTATTAAACCTATACAGATAAACACCCTGAATCTTTGGTGCTACTTTATCTTTTATATTGAAGGCAAAAAGAGGATTTATTGGATCTTCACTTAGCTCTTCACGGATTTCAAAATGAAGATGAGCACCATAAGATCTCCCGCTATTTCCTGATTTTCCAATTAAATCACCTTGTTTTACAGGAAAAAGGTGGGGTAAAGGATACATTTCAAGTTCAAATTGTTGCTTATTATGTTGAGACTTGTAAATATAATCAGCAATGGATTTATTAAACTCGCTCAGATGTCCATAAACTGAAACATAACCATTTGGGTGTGTTATGTATATTGCATTTCCATAGCCTCTGGGAGATACATTTACCCTTGAGATATAACCATCAGCTACAGCATAAATATTTTTACCGGATTTAACTTCAGTATACACATCTAAACCGGCATGAAAGTGATTTGGTCTTATTTCACCGAAGTTACTGGATATAGTAAGATTTATATCTACCGGAGAGCGAAAATAATCTGATGGGAATTTTACCTGAGAAATTGCATGAACAAAAAAAAGGTTAAAAAAGATAAAAAAGAAAAATTTCATAAGCTTAAAATGCATTTTTGTAGCAACAAATATCATAAAATAAGTCAATTATAATAGAAAAATATCAATATTTCTCTATTTAATTCAATTACTCTTAACATCAAACAATCAGAGCAAACATACAGCTTTTAGGAAATTGTTAATGGAGTAATTATTCAAAAAAACCACAAATATATAGGAAAGATTCAGTATGTAGCATACAAAATTCAAAAATAATTACGATATTTCGCCAATGAAACATCACACCCGAATAATTATTTTTGATGAAGGCTAACGCCGTTCATAAAAAATTTGAATTATTCTTACAACATAGTAAATGTAAGGCTTTCAAGAAAAATGAAAACCAACATTTTCTACGTCGGGGTTAACCATATGCATTATTAAATTTGCGTATGAATGCAAGTAATATTAACTTTGTAAATGCGAATAATTTTGAAATGACGCCAGAACTTGAAAATGTAATTACTAACTTAAAACTTAATATTCAGAAAATAAAGGAGTTACATTCCAAATCAGTATCTGAAAATGATCAGCTAAGGGATGAAATTGTCAGGTTGACAGCTAAAATTGAAGAAAAAGAAAACGAAAACGAACAACTTGAAAAAAAATATGAATCATTGAAGCTTGCTAAGGTGATTGCTGCATCGAGTACAGATGCGCATGAGGCCAAAATAAAGCTCAATAGAATAGTGCGGGAAATTGACAGATGTATATCTTTATTAAACAAGTAATCGAATATATAGCTAAAAAATAAAAATGGAAGAAAAGCTATCAATGCGGATTAGTATAGCAGAAAGATATTATCCTTTGAAGGTGAACAGGGATGAAGAAGAAAGAATTAGAAAGGCTGCTAAAATAATCAATGACAAGCTGCTTCTATATAAACAAACATATTCAGGCAAAGAAGCCCAGGATTTTCTGGCAATGGTTTCGCTCCATTTTGCAACCAAATTTATAGAATTTGAAGAAAAATTGGATGAAACTCCTCTTATTGAAGAACTTTCTAACCTGAATGAGGATATTGAAGAATACTTTAAACGAGAAGTGCTGCCACATGTCCCTGATGCATGGATTGATAACAGTAAGCATAAAGTAGGTTATGAGATAAACTTCACCC
>JARGGF010000277.1 GCA_029210905.1 Bacteroidales bacterium
ATGGTAAAAAATTCGATGCATGCACTTGAGAATGTTGAAAAAAAGAAAATAGTTTTAAAAGCTTTTATAAACAACAATGGTAAAAGGGTTATTCAGATAATTGATAACGGACAGGGGATTATAAAGGAAGTTGGCGATAAAGTTTTCATCCCGTTTTTTACTACAAAATCAACTGGTTCAGGCATTGGCTTAAGTCTTTCAAAACAAATTATGAGAGTACATAATGGTAATATTAAAGTTAATTCCATCCCTTTTGTTGAAACTTGTTTTACCCTCACTTTTTAAACTATCCGGCAGAAATGAAACTTAAAAAAGCTACCAGAAAAACAAATTAGCCTCATAAATCTTAATTTTGAGAAAAGAAAAACTTTTATCACCTGGGCATAAAACTGGTTTGCTCTCAATTAATCATTTCGCACATCATGCTTATTTTATTAGATTTGCGCCTTGGAATAAATTTAAATACTCAACTATTGAAAAAACCAGAACAAGCCGTTTTTGATGATGGCTCCAAATTACCATTGATCGATCAGTTTTATACTGTCCAGGGAGAAGGTTATCATATGGGTAAAGCAGCCTATTTTATCAGAATAGGTGGCTGCGATATTGGATGCAGCTGGTGTGATACAAAATATTCATGGAATTTTAATTTTCATGATTTTACTGCCGTAGAAGATATTGTAACCAAAGCACTTCAAAACAAAGCCAAAGCAGTAGTTGTCACAGGAGGAGAACCTTCACTTTACAATCTGGAAACTCTTTGTAAGTTACTAAAAGAAAACGATATAGAAACATTTGTAGAAACATCTGGAGCTTATCCATTACGTGGAATATGGGATTGGATTTGCCTAAGCCCAAAAAAACAAAACCCTCCAAAACCACAAATATTTAAAAGGGCCAATGAATTAAAAGTAATCATCTCAAAACCTGAAGATTTAGCCTGGGCTGAGGAAAATGCAATAAAAGTAAATCCCTCTTGCAAATTATATCTGCAACCAGAATGGAGTAAATATGAATCAATAATTGGCGATATCATTGATTTTGTAAAAAATAATCAAAAATGGCAAGTTTCTCTGCAAGCGCATAAATTCATGCACATTCCATAAAAATAATAGGTGTATTCAAAATAAAGGTTAAAAACCTTATCGCAAAACCCGGGATTTTATTCAAATAACTTTTATAATCCTGAAATTATTGTAATTTAGATCAAATTAGCTAAATTGATTATGATTTTGAAGTTGACTTTTCGCTCCGTGTTGGTCTTTCTGTTTGTCTTCGTTTTCCAGTTAAAATCCGAAGCACAAACAAAATATTATTCAAAATCTAAAAAAGCTATAAAAGTTTTTGAATCAGCACTTTACAACTACAATTTAGGTAACTTCCCCCTGGCAAAGCAAAAGTTAGCAGAATCATTAGCAATAGATGAAAAATTTCTGGATGTTTTTATTCTATATGGTGAAATTGCAAATGAAGAAAATGACAAAGAAGCTGCAATTGATTATTACATAAAAGCAATCTCCCTGGATAAAAATTACAATTCTTTGATGTATTTGCGATTAGCTGATCTTGAAAAAGAAACCGGAAAATATAAGGAGGCCATAATTGATTACCAGACATTTTTAAGTTTTGGTAAATTATTAAAAGACTACCAGGGCTATGTAAATGATAAAATAAAACAATGCAATTATGCCATTGAATTAATGAAGCATCCTGTTGAATTTGAACCTATTAACTTAGGAGAAGCTATTAACACCCCAATGAGCGAATATTGGCCTAGTCTAACAGCTGACGATAGTACCTTAGTTTTCACCAGCAGCAACCGTGAAACCAACTCTCAGGAAGACCTCTATTTTTCAGTAAAAAAGAATGGAAAGTGGCAAAACGCAATAAAAATAGGCCCTCCGATTAATACCGAACGTAGCGAAGGGGCACAAAGCATCTCCGCTGATGGAAAAACTATGGTTTTTACAGCCTGTCTTCGCCCGGATGGCTATGGAAGTTGCGATTTATATATCTCCTGTAAAAAAGGCGAAAAATGGACTACCCCAATTAACATGGGACAACCAATTAATGGAAAGTATAAAGAAAGCCAACCTTCACTCTCGGCAGATGGAAAAACAATTTACTTCTCAAGCAACAGGCCAGGCGGTAATGGAAAATTTGACATCTGGCAAAGCACTACAAGAGGAAATAATATTTGGGAAACACCTATAAATCTAGGAGATAGCATAAATACAACCGAGGATGAACTTGCACCGTTTATCCATTATGATAATAATACTTTATATTTTACTTCTGAAGGCCACCCGGGAATGGGCGGGAGTGATTTATTTATCTCCGGAAGAAATGAAAAAGGACAGTGGTCAGCTGCCAGAAATCTTGGCTATCCGGTTAACTCACATTACAATGAAGAAAGTCTTATTGTTACTGCGAACGGCAATCTAGGTATGTTTTCATCAAACATGGCAGGAGGTTTTGGACAAAAGGATATTTATTTGTTTGAAATGCCACCTGGGATAAAACCACATAAAACAATATTTATCAAAGGAATTGTGTTCGATGCAAAAACTAAAAAACCCCTTTATTCTGAGATTGAGATAGTTCCAATAGGCAGTGAAACAATTCTTTTAACAGAATCGGATGAAATATCAGGTGAATTTCTGGCCTGTCTCCCTCCAAAAAATAATTATGCGTTTCATGTTGATAAAAAAGGTTATATGATGTTTTCAGAAAACTTTTTACTCCCAGACTCAAACATCTACATTAAAATACCGCTTCAACCCATTCAAAAAGGCGAAACTGCAATTCTTAAAAACATCTTTTTTGAGTTTGATTCTTATGCTTTAAAAAAGGAATCTTTTGCTGAACTTATTAAACTAAAAAACTTTGTGGTAAAAAATAAATTATCAATTGAAATACAAGGACATACAGATAGTATAGGTACTGAAACATACAATCTTAAATTATCTGCAAACCGGGCCAAATCAGTATATGAATATCTTATAGAACAAGGCGTTAAAAAAGAAAGCCTTAGGTTCAAAGGCTATGGGTATAGCCAGCCAATTGAAAGCAATTCCACTGAAGCTGGAAGAGCAAAAAACAGGAGAACTGAATTTAAAATATTATCCTTTTAACATGGATTATTCGGGTTAATAAAAAAACTGATGTATCCAATATATTATGAATGATTATTTCGACGTTTTAATTAAAACATAATTTTTCTTATATTTAATTAAGTATGGTTCTATAGCTATTTGTCTGAAATCCATATAGATGAATTTAGAATGAATAAAAATACGCATTTATTTTACTAAAATTAATTAGAAATTTTTGTTACTTTTATAATTTCGTAGGAAAATTTCTTGAATCAAAAAATATCGTGTAATGAGAAATCCAGGTTATTTAAAGCATTTGTCAATCCTTTTTGTTTTATTATTATCTCTATCCACCATATTAAGCGCACAATCTGATATGATTCTGGTTGAAGGTGGAAGCTTTATGATGGGCAGGAACGTTTCAAAAGATAAAGTTGTAGGTGATGAATTTAATAATGAATTGCCACGACATCAGGTTACGCTTAAAAGTTTTTATATTGGAAAATACGAAGTTAGTGTTGCAGAATATAAAGAGTTTGTAAAAGCTACCGGAAAGCAAATGCCATCCGCACCGGATTCAGCATGGTTTGCAGAACACCCAGATACAAAATTGTTTTACCCCTTGTCTAAAACCCAGTGGTGGGGCTGGAAGGATTATTATCCAATACATAATGTCGATTGGTACACCGCTGTTGAATTTTGCAACTGGAAAAGTGAAAAAGAAGGGCTTCAGAAAGTATATACCTTTGTTACAAAAAGTGAAGTTAAGTGGGATTTGTCGGCCAATGGCTACCGATTACCCACCGAAGCTGAATGGGAATATGCTGCACGTGGGGGAAAATTATCAAAAGGATATAATTTTAGCGGAAGCGATAACATAAATGACGTTGCATGGTATGACATCTCCTCTAATCTGAAGGGCCCTGCAAAAATTGGCACAAAAAAACCAAATGAGTTAGGTATTTATGATATGAGTGGAAACGTTTGGGAATGGTGTAACGATTATTTTTCAGATGGTTACTATTCCAGGAGTCCAAAAGTAGATCCTCCTGGTGGACAAGCCAATATTTACCGCGTTTTAAGGGGAGGTTCGTGGCATTACAGGGCTGACTATTCACGCATCGCTAACAGGGATGGCCCAAATGCCGGATATACTAATTTCAATTACGGCTTTAGAATTGCAAAAAACAAATAATTAATAAATACTCAAAGTTTTATGATAAAAAGTATATTAATTGTTTGTATTGCCTTTGTAAACTTAAATTTTCAGAACCGCATACTTTCGCAGAGTCTGCCCGAAATGGTATATGTAAAAGGTGGTTCATTTAAGATGGGAAATAACTCAGGCGAATCAGATGAAAAGCCAACACATACAGTAATACTTAGCGATTTTTATATTGCTAAATATGAAGTTACCGTTGCCCAGTATAAGGCATATTGCAATGAGGTTGGCCGTCGGCTGCCCAATGATCCTAAACCATCCTGGTACGAGGAACATCCCAATGCAAGTAAATGGGTGTGGAATAATAACTATCCAATTTTAAATGTAAGCTGGAATGATGCTATTGAATACTGTAAATGGCTTTCAAGAAAAACGGGGCAAAATTACACCCTCCCTACTGAAGCTCAGTGGGAATATGCTGCCCGGGGAGGACAGTACTCAAAAAATTATAAATACAGCGGATCCAACAATATTAACAAAGTAGCCTGGTATGATGAAACTACATATGAAAAAGGACCACAACCAGTAGGAAGTTTAAAACCCAATGAATTAGGCATTTATGATATGAGTGGAAATGCCTGGGAATGGTGTAAAGATTTTTTTGGAAAATATTCATCTTCCACACAAACCGATCCATCAGGTCCCTCAAACTCCCCCTTTAGAGTAATACGCGGAGGATCATGGTATTATGTTGCTCATTTGGCAAGGCTTACTGCACGCGATGGGCCCTATCCGCATTACACTAATTACAACTATGGTTTTAGAGTTGCACGAATTCCATAAAAACAGCATTTTGCTGTTTTTCTTTTTTAATAAAGCTTGTAATGTCTGTTGAAGTTTCAGTAATTATTGTTAACTATAACGTGAAGGCTTTTCTTCAGCAATGTCTGTATGCAGTTTATGAGGCTGGGAAACAGATAAAGACAGAAGTTTTTGTTGTTGACAATAATTCTGTAGACGCCTCACTGGAAATGGTAAGCGAATATTTTCCAAAAGTGAAAATTATTGCAAATAAAGAAAACAAGGGTTTTGCTTATGCCTGTAATCAAGCCATCAAAAAATCGGCGGGAAAATATATTTTGTTATTAAATCCTGATACTGTTATTGAAGCAGACAGCCTTAGGCTTTGTTTTGAATTTATGGAAGAAACTAAAGATGCAGGTGCTTTAGGTGTTAAAATGATAAACGGAAAGGGCCAATTTCTTCCAGAATCCAAAAGATCTCTTCCGGATGCTAAGTCAGCTTTTTTTAAAGTATTTGGCCTTTCAAAAATTTTCCCAAAATCAAGATTATTTGGTAAATATCAATTGAAATACCTCAACGAAAATGAAATTCATCAAATAGAAGTATTGTCAGGTGCATTTATGTTTATCAGAAAAACGGTTCTGGATCGAATTGGGTTGTTGGATGAAAGTTTTTTCATGTATGGCGAAGATATTGATCTTTCCTACAGAATTTCTAAGGCCAATTTCAAAAATTATTATTTCCCTAAAACTACAATCATTCATTATAAAGGCGAAAGTACCAAAAAAGCAAGTTTTAAATATGTTATGATTTTTTATCAGGCCATGTTAATTTTTGCAAGCAAACATTATCAGGGTCGACGACATTTCTTTTTCCGCCTTTTAATTAATTTGGCAATTTATTTTAGGGCTTCACTATCTATCATAAAAAGGATTATTTCAGCAATCTACTTGCCGATCATAGATTTTGTGTTAATTTATTCAGGCTATTTGATAATTGTACCCTGTTGGGAAAATCTTAGATTTTCTGGAAACAAAGTTTATTCCAGTGATTTAATGTATTTCTTTATTCCAGTTTATATAATTATCTGGCAAATATTTATTTTCTATCTTACAAAATATCGTTATCAAACAAAAATCAGACCTCTGGTTACAGCAATTTTAATCGGCACTGTCTCTATTTTGACACTTTATTCGTTGTTACCAGAGAATATGAGATATTCCAGGGCATTAATTATTTTTGGAGCTGCCTTATTTTTGCTAATTTCAATAACTGACCGCCTATTTATAAGGTTATTAAAAAATAAAGGAAAAGGAATTGCTATTTCCATAAAAAAAAGAGCTTTACTTA
>JARGGF010000278.1 GCA_029210905.1 Bacteroidales bacterium
CGTGGACTTGAAGATAAAGCTGAAGCTGAAGAATTATATCCAAAAATTACTTCAATGCTAGACAGATTAGCTAAGAAAAGTATTATCCACAAGAAAAAAGCTTCGAATCTGAAGTCGAAATTACACAAGCATGTAAGTAGTTTATAAGTGATTATATATAAGAGTTTTATGAGGCTTTCCAATTTTGGGAAGCCTTCTTTTTTGTTATCTATTTTAAATAATTCTCTATAAAAAGGATATTTTCAGTTATTTTTGAATAAGCATTATATCAACTAAAATTGTGTTCGCCAGCAACTTTTTAAAGACACAAAAAAAACAAAAATTAAATTCAAGGAACCATGGAAATATTCGCTATAGAAACCGGAAATTTTAAATTAGATGGTGGGGCCATGTTTGGGGTAGTTCCTAAAGTTATGTGGAACAAAATTTATCCTGCTGATGAAAATAATCTCTGCAATTGGGCCATGCGCTGTATGCTGGTAATTGATGGAGCGCGTAAAATATTAATTGATAATGGAATAGGTGAAAAACAGGATCATAAATTCCTAAAACATTATTATTTAAATGGGGATGCAACGCTTAAAAAATCTCTTGCCAATCACGGTCTTTCATTTGATGATATTACCGATGTTGTTTTAACCCACCTTCATTTTGACCATTGTGGCGGAAGTATTGAATACAATGAAAATAAAGAACTTGTCCCCGCTTTTAAAAATGCAACTTACCATACCAGCACGCAACAGTGGGAATGGGCTGTTCATCCAAACAGAAGAGAAAGTGCATCATTTTTGAAAGAGAACATTTTACCCATTCAGGAAAGAGGCAAACTAAACCTTTTCGATAAGGATCATGAGCTTTTCCCTAACTTTATAGTTAAATTATATCATGGTCACACTGGTGGTCAGGTTATTCCACATATAAATGTAAATGGCAGAACCATAGTATTTTGTGCTGATTTATTCCCATCAGTTGCCCATTTGCCTATGCCATATATTATGGCTTACGATACCCGGCCTTTACTAACGTTAGACGAGAAAAAAACCTTTTTCGAAGAAGCCTTAAAGAATGATTATGTTTTGTTTTTTGAACATGATCTTTACAACGAATGCTGCACACTTCACCAAACAGAAAAAGGAGTAAGGGAAAAGGAAACATATACTTTGAGGGAGTTTTTCAAAAACTAACAGGGCATTACATATTGTCAATTATTGTTAAATGATTGAAGCACAATTTGTTTATTAACCTGATTTTCTTACTTTTGCGCCATTAAATCCCAGTGTTGGAATGAATTACGAAATACATAGGTTAAAGAACGGGATACGACTGGTGCATAGCCAGACCGAAAGTCCAATAGCTTACTGTGGGCTAATTGTAAACACAGGTGCAAGGGACGAAGCTGAAAATGAACATGGTCTGGCACATTTTTTTGAGCACGCCATTTTTAAAGGTACTACCAAAAGGCGTTCTTATCATATTTTAAACAGGTTAGAATCGGTCGGCGGTGACATTAATGCCTATACCACCAAAGAAGAAACCTGCATCTATACCGCATTTCTTTCAGGGCATTATGCCAGGTCGCTTGAATTAATGGCCGATATGATGTTCCATTCAAATTTTCCGGAAAATGAAATTGAAAAAGAAAAAGATGTAATTATCGATGAGATAAATTCATATAAAGACAGTCCTTCGGAGCTTATTTTTGATGATTTTGAGGACTTAATTTTCAAAGATCAGGCGCTTGGAAGAAACATCCTGGGAGAACCAAAAAAAATAAAAAAATATACCCGTAAAGATATTATCAATTTCCAGGCGAAAAACTATCCAACTGATCAAATTGTAATTTTTTCAATTGGCCAGATAAAGTTCAAAAAACTGGTTGCTTTGGTTGAGAAATATTTTGGTGATATCGCTGATAAACAGGGTTTTAAAAGAACAAAAGAACCATTAATTTATCAGCCTTTTACAAAATCTTTTTCAAAAAAAACCCACCAGTTGCATTGTATCATTGGTAATGCTGCCTATGATTATCATAATGAAAAAAGGAACGCGTTAAGCCTTCTAAATAATTTGCTTGGGGGTACGAGTATGAATTCAAGGCTAAGTATGGCATTGCGCGAAAAAAGCGGATTTGTGTACGACATTGAATCAAGCTATACAGGATATTCTGACAATGGTGTATTTAGTTTATATTTTGGAACTGAAAAGAATAAGTTTGATAAAAGCCTAAAACTGATACATAAAGAGTTTAATCAACTTAAGAACAAAAAACTAGGTGTTATGCAATTGCATAGGGCCAAACAACAATTAATTGGACAAATTGCTATAAGTGCCGAAAACAAAGACAATGCAGCGCTATCAATCGGCAAAAGCCTGTTATTATTCGATACTATTGAAGATTTGGATGAAGTCAACAATAAAATAAGTGCCATTACTGCTGATGAAATTCTGGAAGTAGCAAATGAAATTCTGGATGCAAATAAACTTTCAATGCTGGTGTTTGAATAATAGCCTCCGATTAAGATTCAATGTCGTTGAGTTAGAGTCACTAAGAAAACTCTTGTTTTCCCGTCATTGCGAGTGGTAAGATTTAATTTTTAAATCAGCAAAGCCTAATGACAGGTGGAAAATATGCGAACTTTGTTTAATCCACTTTTGAAATCTGAATATCGAATATCGATTAACGAATAATGATTTAAGATTTAATAGAAAAGGTTGAAATATAGATTTGAATGTGGCGTATCAAAACTTCTAATACCAAACCGCTAATAAAATATCTAAAAGGGGTGGTATTATGCCGATGGATTAGCATAACCTGTGCCGAAAATCGGCATTAAGAAAATTTATTTTCTTTTATATGATAACCAATAGGTATAAAATCGTTATTCAACATTAACTCACGATGTTCGTTGAGAACGCTATCGCTAAGTTCCTTGTTGGATATTCAAAATGATGCACAGCCATTGATACAAATATTCAACCAACAGGTTATCAGATATTTAAACAATTCTGTCATTAGTAGTGTAAGCGAAGTAACTATTCTCACAGCCCCGAATATTTTTCGGGAACTAAAAGGAGTAATCTTTTTATATAGAAATTACTTCGCAGTTCATTCTACTAATAACTAATAACTAATAACTAATTGATAACTAATTGATAACTAATTTCTTAGTGCACCCCAACCATCTTCTGCATCAAATAATTATACACTGCCGCTCAACCACCATTAAATTTACACCCACTCTTCCTGCAAAATTTCACCTTGCAACGAAACCACCATCGCTTTAATTGGCACTTTTCTAGTAGCTTTCGCAACAGCAGCTTTTGCCATTTGAACCAAACCACCACAACAGGGTACCTGCATCATCATTACTGTGAGCGTATTTATTTTGGCATCATCAATCATACTGGTCATTTTGTTCACGTAGGTATCAAGGCCATCATCCAATTTAGGGCAAGCAATGGCTAAACCTTTGCCTTTCAAATACTTTTGATGAAAATTGCCCATTGAAAAAGCCACGCAATCGGCAGCAATAAGTACATCGGCATTTTGAAAATAAGGTGCCATAGGATTTATCAGGTGCATTTGAACCGGCCACTGGCGCAATTCAGACTGTCCTGTAACCATCTGACTATTATCTACAGTTAAGTTTTTAGCATCAAAACTCATTGTTTTTGAACCAGGGCATCCTCCGCCACCATGCTGGTTTCCTGAATTGTGTACTTCCATAATTACCTCGCTTATATCAAATTTTATATTATCCTGATTATTTCTCAAAAACATTACCCCCTCTTTCAGAAAGTTAGTTTCACCATGTTCTTTCAGGTGTTTCAGGTGAGCAATAACAGTTGCTTTACCTTTCTCCACCATAATTTCCATCACTTTTGTTTCGTTATAGGGTTCAGCTTCACGTTTTTCGATGGTGATTGCACCTTGCGGACAATGACCAAGACAGGCGCCCAATCCATCGCACATTAAATCGCTGATTAATCTGGCTTTTCCATCAATTATTTGTAAGGCACCTTCGTGGCAGTTTGGTACACAATCACCACATCCATTGCATAATTCTTCATCAATTTTTACCATTTCACGTACCATAGCTATCAGTTTTAAATTATTTTATGATGCAAAGATAATTGCACACTTTTACAAAAAACGGTAACATATGTTACAATAAAAGACTTTTTTGTCTTATTTTTACTTTTTTATAAACTTTTTATTTATAAGCTCGTAACGCTCTGTATCAATAAGATTTACATATAGCCAAAATATTTTATAATTTACAAATGGAAGAACTACTGGAAAAATGCTCATTGTTTAAAGAATTGAACAGCAATGAAATAGCAGGTTATTTTAAACAGCTTAACTATCAACAAAAATCTTATGAAAAAGATCAGGTGGTGGTGCATGCCGATACAGAAGTGAGCAGTTTACTGATACTACTTGAAGGTTCTGTACGTGGAGAAATGATGGATTATACAGGTAAGACCGTTAAAATTGAAGATATCGAAGGCCCTAACCTGCTCGCACCGGCTTTTCTATTTGGTAGTAATAATAAATTTCCGGTAACAATAGTTGCAAATAATGTATGTAATATTTTATCAATTTCAAAAGCTTCTTTTATAGAATTATTACAAATGAATAGTGAGATATTAGCAAACTTCCTGAACAACATTTCCAACCGGGCCCAATTCCTTTCAAATAAACTAAGGTTTATGACTTTCCAGACAATTAAAGGTAAAATAGCCCACTTTCTTTTGCAAATTTCAAAAAAAACAGGAAAGGATGAATTTATGCTGCCAAAATCGCAAAATGAACTGGCAGAGATGTTTGGTGTTGCCCGACCATCGTTGGGGAGAGCGATTCGAGAACTTAATAACGATGGAATTATCAATGCAGAAGGTAAAAAAGTCCGGATTATCAATAAAAATGAACTGGCAGGTTTATTAAAATAACAAACATTATATCTACTTATATCATCCTTATAATCAATATTTTAGAATAAATGTAGATTTACCCTCCTTCCTTTTAATTTTTTAAATTGATTTTTATTATCGTGAGTTCGCAATCGTTTTCACACTTGATTGCCTTTCCAAAGTAATAATCAAAAGCCAATCCAATAGAAAATAGAAGCTCTAAGAACTTCCAGGTTTAAACCTCATCCTGTATTTTAATGGAGAAATACCTACTGCTTTTTTAAATTTACGCGAAAAATAATTGTATTCACTAAAGCCAGTTTGCAAAGCAATATCAGCAACCTGTAGATTTGATTCACGCAACATCAGTTTCGATTTTTGCAGCCTGATATGTATTAAATAATCAATAGGTGACTGACCTGTTGCTTTTTTAAAAACCCTCTGAAAATTACGGACAGACATAAACGACATTTGTGCAAGTAAGTCCAGGTTGATTTCATCGCTATGATGTGTTTCGAGATATTCTATTATAGAGCCGATACGCAAAAGCGAAACGGCCTCTCTTGATTTTAGTTTGGAATATTCTCTGGAAAGGTAAATGATCAGTTCCTCTAATTTGTTTTTAATAATGGTTTCGTATCCCGGTTCTTCAGAATTTTGTTCCAGGAACATGGTATTGATAATGAACTCAATTTTGGCCAAATCTTTTCGGTCTAAATGCAGAATATGGTTAAAGTGATGACGGTTCCGGTATTGTGGCTCCAGGATAAATAATGCATTATAACCCGGAATTTTCTTAAAAGTTTCCTCATCCAACATTTCCGGATTAGCGTTTGCATCGAACATTACATTTATTATCTCCAGATTCTTTGCATCCTTAAAAGTATGCGCCTGATATCCCTGTAACACAAATATGTCTCCTGCAGAAACTACGTATTCATTACCCTCCACAAAATGGATACTATTGCCTTGCAGAATGATAATAATTTCAGTAAAATCATGATAATGAAGAATTTCAGTAAGATCATGATTGTGGCTTATACCCTGCTTACGATTTACCCTGCAAAAATTTATAGGTAGTTTCCCTGGTGTAAAATAATTTTTCCCTAGTGCCTTCTCAACCATGTGTAACGATTTATCAACCTTTATTTTCAGTAAAAATATTTATTTTATTGAAAATGGGCTTTCAAAAATTAATTATTGTACAGATTTATCTGACAAAATAATAAACAAAATTAAATAAACCCAAATTTGTTGTACGGCAAAGTAGTCATGGATGCAAATCTTATTTTTAAAATGATTAGGATTAATCCCCTTTTAATGAAAGTGGACGTTAGATTGATTGATTTAACTAAATTTAAAGTAAATTTGTTGTATTCACTACCTTAAAAACATAAACTATGACTTTTACAAATTTACTTACACAACTGGATGAAAATATCTTTACCATAAAAATTAACCGCCCTGAACAACTAAATGCTTTAACCAG
>JARGGF010000279.1 GCA_029210905.1 Bacteroidales bacterium
ATTTGATATCCAAATGATTGATCCTTCTTCATAAACAGAGCACGCCCCATTATTCCAGGGATTCCATCAAAATTAAACAAACTGAGTTTATGCCCGTGGCCACAAAAAACGATTTTGCAATTGCCTTGCTTCAAGATTTGAGTTACTTCTGCCCAATTTTCCAGCTCATCATTTAATGGATAATGCGAGAAGGCAAAAAGGTGGTTTTGTGTGGTATTAAATTGCTTTATTCTATTTTTCAACCAATTAATGTCCTCGTTTTTTACATGTCCATCTCCCATCTTCATAAAAGGCCCAGTGTTGAAACCTATAAAATCGTTATTTTTGAAGACAAAATCAAAATGATCATCTCCCCAGATTTCATTAAATTTCATCCCGGCAGATTCAGACCAATTGGTTTCATGATTCCCAGGTATTATATAAAGTGGAATTTGAAGATTATCCAAGGCCTTTTGCACTGCCAACAACTCATCATTTGAGCCAGTATTAGACAAATCACCCGTTACAACAACAAAATCAAGATTTTGAGAGTTTATCTCGTCAACAATATCATATAGTTTTAATTCATTGACATTGCCCGGGGAAACATGCAAGTCTGTTAGAAAAGCAAATCTAATAGTATCACTATTAGATGCATTAATGTTGATAAGTTTTAACTGCAGTAAAAACACAAACCATAAATAAAAAGAGACTTTCATATTAGTTGTTCTAAATACTTAGATCAGTTCATTGTGATAAATTCGAAAAAATTAAGGACTATTAATCTCTCTTATAGAAAGTTAATCACAAAACACTAGAAAAAATATATTAGTATTCAAATGAATTCTATCAATTTCTTTTATCAAATCCAATGTTCTATTTAAGTTCCATCTCAATAAATACTCCTCAAATAAATATTGCGAAGATTAATTCTTCTAATAAACAAAAAGTATATGTATGTTGTATGACATGTCAAATATATGAAAGAGATTTTAGAATTTAAAGTATTTTAACATTTAATTTCAAAATATTTATTAATAGTAAATAAAAATCGACAAAACCCACTATAATTCAACTAATTTCAGTGGGTTTTTGTTGAAAGCTTTTCATACTGTGTCGTGAACACATTTTCAATATAGCATGTTAGTTACAATACGTATTTTTTTATGATAGATGATATCGTACATATTTAAATAACTTGATTGCATGTAAAAAAAAGGTTGCTGTTGAGAGCAGCAACCTCCTTTGAACTAGTTTTAATCTATTGATAAAAAGCAAAATGCTTAAATATCCAATTTGCGAAAATGCAATAATAATTACATTATTGAAAATCCAGCTGAGCAGGATCGTGAACCCATGTGAAATTTTGTGACATTTCACATGGGTCAAAGGCATCAGTTTTTGTACCTAATTCAAAATGTAAATGTCGTACTTCACTTCTTCCGGAATTGCCCATTTTAGCAATTACCTGACCTGTTACAACTGTGTCGCCAACCTCCACCATAATACTTGATTTTTCCAGATGGGCAGATCTTGTATATAATTTGTTCATTTATAAAGAGTTTGTGGATTTATCTACCAAATATAAAATAGATTTATAAGAAATCCCGCTATGCAAGGATAAACCAATTTCGCATGTTCTGCTATTACTATATCCGTGTTTTACGTTTTCAGGGGTTTCCTCTTTTAAATATCTCAAAGCACTTTTATTTAATTCCGGTAGGTTAAAACCCTTATCACCCGCCCAGCCACAGCATGATGTTTTTTCTGGTTTAATAACTCTGGTAACGCACATTTCTGCTAATTCGACTAATTTGTCTTCTAAGCCCATTTTTGTGGTGCTACAGGTGGCATGTACCATTACGGTTTCTTCAAGTTTATTAAATTTCAGTTTTTTGATTAAATATTTGATACTGAACTCAATAGGTTCCAATAATTCTAATCGCTCATCCATTAAAGCTTTCATACGAAGCAGGCAGGGGCTCATGTCGCAAAGAACAGGTATCTTTCCATTATCTGAAGCTTCCAATAAAGCAGCCTCCAGTTCTTTTAATTTTTGCTCACCCTGCTTTTTAAATCCTTTACTGTCGAATGCCATTCCACAACACAAGTTTTTAAGGTTTTTTGGGTAAATTATTTCATATCCTGCTTTCTCCAGCAAATTTCTAGTAACCTGGGTTAAGGCCTGCTTTTTTCGATACTCCATTGAATTTCCGAAAATCCGGTTGATACATGCGGGAAAATAAACAACTTTTGATGCATCAATGGTTTGTGATTTGATTTTTGAAATTTGTAGCTTTATTTCGGGAGCACCTTTTGGCATGTATTTATTCCACAGAGGTATTGTTCTGCCAGAGCCTTTATGCATTAGGAGGGCAATTTGTCTGATTACTAATTCAGGAATAATTCTTTGAGTCCAATGCACAATATTTAGCGCAACTCTTGCTATGTTCACAAACTTATTAAATCGTTTTGCTATAAAACTTGCAATGGATAAGCCTAATTTGCCTTTTTGAGCGAAACGAAGCTGCTTTATCAGGCTGCCAGTATTGATATTAACAGGGCAGTTAAGCGCACACAATCCATCAGTTGCGCATGATTCTTCGCCCCTGTAACGGTATTCTTTTGCGAGTTTTCGAACTTCTTTGGCTTTTCCGGCTTCTTTAAGCTGATTCAATTGACGGAAAACAGTAATTCGTTGTCTTGGGGTTAGTGTTAAATCCTTTGATGGACAGCTGTGTTCGCAAAAACCACATTCAATGCATTTATCAATGATTTCATTTGCCTGTGGAAGTGGTTTGATATTTTTAGTGTATACTTCAGGATCATCATTTATTAAAACACCCGGGTTCAGAATATTTTTAGGATCAAAAGCTGTTTTTACTTCTTTCATTAACTGAAATATGTCTGTACCCCATTCAAATTCAACAAAAGGAGCCATATTTCGGCCTGTTCCATGTTCAGCCTTTAGGCTTCCATTGTACCTATTTATAACAAGATCAGCCAGTTTGTGCATAAAAGATCTATAACTGTCCATTTCTGCTCTTTTGCTGAAATCCGGCATAATCAGAAAATGTATATTACCATCCAATAAATGTCCCCACATTACCGATCCGTTGTAATTGTGTTCGTTTAAAAGATTTTGCAAATCAGGCAGCGCATTGGCTAAAGTTTCTCCAGGAAAAGCAATATCTTCGATAATACAGGATGAACCAATTGAGCGGGTAGCTGCTGCCGAAGTAAATAATCCTTTTCTTACTTTCCAGTAAGTTGCATAATCTTTAAAATTATCAGTAAAATGAATGGGGAAAAGCGTAGAAACATCCTTTAACTTTTCAATAATTTCAGATTGTTGTAGTTCAAGTTCTTCGAAAGAAAAAGCCGAAGTTTCAATTAACAAAGCGGCAGCTTCATTGGGCAGTTTTTTTAGTACCGAGGGCATTCCGTCAACTTCTTCTACTGCTCGTAATGCATTCCTGTCCATTAATTCTGCGGCACTAACTTTACATTCTCGAAGAGGAAGAATTGCTTTAGCAGCTTCTCCAATATTGGGTAAAAACAATAAAGCGCAGGTTTTGTTGGGATAATCTTCAATGGTTTTAAGGGTGACGTTGGAAATAAAGCCTAAAGTCCCTTCTGAGCCAACCATCAAATGGGCTATGATGTCAATTGGGTCTTCAAAATCGATAAAAGAATTCATGCCATAACCCGTTGTGTTTTTAAGCTTATATTTGGCTTTTATCTTACTGTATATATGTTTGTTAGTGATTATCTTTTCCTTAATTCCTTCAATTTTCACCAATAATTCTTTATGTGATTTTTTAAAGCTGTTTCTGCTTTCATTATTTGAAGTATCAAGAATAGCCCCATTTGCCAGAACAATTTTAATACTTTCTAAAGTATTATAGCTGTTGGTAATAATACCATAACTGGCACCACTTGCATTATTGGCAACGATTCCTCCCATTTTTGCAGCGTTTATTGAGGCAGGACTTGGACCAATTTTACGCCCATATTTCATTAGTTGTTGATTAGCAAAAGCGCCTCTTATACCCGGATCAAAAGAAGCTAAATGCCCATCACCAGATATTTTATAATTACTAAAATCCGGGCCAATTTCAATTAAAACCGAGTCAGTAATTGTTTGCCCACTAAGGCTTGTCCCTGCAGCTTTGAAAGTACAGGGAATATTCAGCAGCTGGCAACTTTGAAGCACTGCAACAATCTCTTCTTCATTATTAACCTGAATAACCAGCTGTGGGATAAGACGATAAAAACCAGCATCGGTGCCTTTTGCTATACGATCTATTTCTTTAAGGTAAAACTGATTGGCTGGAATCTTTCCTTTCAGTCTTTTAAGTAAGGTTTTTATTGCACTCATCAGGACAATAATTAAATTATTATATTAGATTTTCAGTAGAAGTGGCTGCTCTATAATTATCAAGCAATCAATTTATGTTGTCAGCACTTGTATGTTGTATTACATATTATAATATTCAAAGATAGCGATCCCTTTCAAAAACACAAAATTTTTTAAGCCTTTTCTAGTTATGTTATTCCGTAGAGAATTATTTGCCTGGATATGAGCCCTATTCCACCTTCATATTATAATCCCAAAGGTTAAAATACAGGTTACCACCTGACCATTCGAGCTCACCACGCTGAAAATCCCAGGGTTCGCTTCTGAAAAATTTCTTAGGAGGATAAAAATCTGCACCTATGTCATCATTTACAATCATTCGATAGGAATCGATTCCTGTTATATAAAAATCTTTTAAACTCAGATTATCTGACATTTGAAGACTGAAACTCATATCCAGTGGTACCCAACCGGTACCTTCATAATAAACTTCGCACCAATCGTGAAGATTAATTTCGTTAGGGTGCAACATCCAGCCGCTCTGCCATTTAACCGGTATCCCTTTATAGCGAGCCATTGTCATAAATAATAAAGTTTGCATCCCGCAATCACCTTTTTTATAATCAAGAACATAGGACGGAATGCAAGGCATAATTCCATATTCAAGCGCACTTGCCCATGGAATATTTTCATCAATCCAGTAATAAATTTTGCGAACAATTTCCAAAGGATTATTCTCCTGTCCTACAATACTATCAGTCAATGCTTTAATCCGATCGGAAAACAATATATGAGGAGCTTGTTCGGCAGTGTACTTAATATATAAAGAGTCATCCTTTAGATAAGGTTTTGAAACAATCTCTTCCGGCTTAAAATATTGCGCAAATGAACGGAAGGAAAATTTTATTTCAAATACAGTTTCCTCTCCAGCCCGGGCAACTTTCTCCATGTAAATTGAACGTTGTAAATTTGAATCTGTCGCGATAACATATTCATTTTCAGACACATTAATCAAATTTATATTGGTTTGTCTTTCATGAATTTCTTTAGGCCATGGCATCCAACATCTGACAATCTCTCCTGCAGGCACAGCCTCAGCGGCAAGGTTAATTCTATACCGCAAAACAAAATCTTTTCCCTGTGTCAATTGTCCAAAAGCGCTCGTTTCGTTAATAACATCTGCAGAATGAGACAGGCAAAATTGATCCAAAGGATCAATGATTAAACTGTCGCTGTTCTTTGGCAATAGTCTAATCAAATTCGAAACTGATCGCTTAAAATACCGTTTTTCGCCATCTATGTACCTATATTCCAACTTTTTATTATCCTCCCACTCTTGTTTATCAGCTATTACGGAATCACCTAACCTGTCTTTTAACTGTGTAATTATTTCTTGTTCACTCAATGAGAAATCAATTTTTATTCGCTTCGACAGCTGCATTAATGAATCTGCCTTCATCCAATTATCATCATATTTTTCGGAATTTAATTGGATGGAATCGGCCCAATCAATAACTTTAGCAAGTTCACCATTTTGAATCAAATTTTCAGCAGCTATCCAGTCAGGTTCCATCTTTTTTTCAGAGCAATTATTTAATAAAGACATCATTAAAATAAATAAAAAGAAAAATATTAAAGGTGAATTGGGATAAAAATAGCTGTTTTTCATGGCGATAAAGCTTAGTTAATAATTTATTTCGAAAATAAAATGAACTTATTTATATTTGTAAGATGTAATACAAATATACAATTCAGTATCAAAAAAGCAAATAATTTAACGTAATAATAGCATGAAAAAAATATTGGTCATTTTATTTACCTTTTGTTTCCTTCCTGATTTAATTACTGCGCAAACCGTAAAAACAGGATTGGAAGTTTTGCAAGATAACAACTTTAGTCAGCTCAAAGGAAAAAAAGTTGGTTTAATCACCAACCCTACCGGAGTGAACCATCAACTCGAATCAACAGTAGATATATTTTTTAAGTCACCCGAAGTAAATCTTGTAGCTCTTTATGGGCCGGAACATGGCGTGAGAGGCGATTATTCCGCCGGTGATCAC
>JARGGF010000027.1 GCA_029210905.1 Bacteroidales bacterium
TTCGAATCACCCTTAAAGCAATTTCACCACGATTGGCAATCAGTATTTTTGAAAATATGCTCATTTGTTAATTTTAGCGTTTATCGAATTCTGGTTAATTGTATGTTGGTTATTAGTATATTGGTTATTAGTATATTAGTTATTAGTTATTTGTTTTTTGTTATTTGTTATTTGTTATTTGTTATTTGTATATTAGTATATTAGTTATTTGTTTTTTGTTATTTGTTTTGTTATTTATTATATCGCGTTTTTCTAAAAAAATGTAGGTCTTTCATCTAGTATCTAGCCTCTAACATCTGGTATCTAATTTACCCACTTTGGTTTTCTCTTATTCAAAAATGCATCCATACCTTCTTGTCCTTCATCCGAAGCACGGATATCTGCTATTATTTTAGCAGTATAGGCCAATGCTTCTTCCAGTGTAAGTGTGTTTACCACTTTGTTTATCAAATCTTTGCAATGCGACATGGCCTTAGGCCCGCTTGTTCTCAGTAAATCTACGGTTGTTTCAAGATAAGGTTCCAAATCAGCTTCGCCCATGGTTTTGTTTACCAATTTTGAGCTTTCGGCTTTAGCACCTTTAAATCGTTTTCCGGTTAACATTAATTCCCTTGAAGTAAATTCACCAGTACGCTTGATAATATAGGGCGAAATACAGGCTGGAACAATGCCAATTTTTACTTCACTAAACGAAAATACGGTATCGTTGGTGCAATAGGCAAAATCACACGCTGCCAGCAAGCCGTTTGCCCCGCCAATGGCTGCTCCGTGAACCAATGCAATTGTAGGTTTTGGACATGTATAGATTGAATAAAAGCATTTTGACAGTTGAAAGCTTTCTTCGTAATTTTGTTCGTAGCTGAATTTTGCCACATCTCTCATCCAGTTTAAATCGGCACCCGCGCAGAAGGATTTGCCTCGACCACGTAAAACTACAATCCTAATACTATCCTCATTTGCAATGTGATCGAAGCACTTAATGATTTCTGAAATCATCTCCTGGTTAAAGGCATTGTGTATTTCAGGGCGATTTAGCCATACGGTAGCAATATCGCTTTCAATAGTTAGTTCTAGTGTATTGTATGCCATTTTTTTGAAATTTAGTACCTGATTATAAATCAATCATTTGAACTTTGATATTTGTTATTTGTTTATTTGTTATTTCACTGTTGGTTACATTCTAAAAACGCCATATTTAGTGTCCTTGAATTTTTTATTTAAAGAGGTTGAGATCGCAATAGCAAGTACCTTACGTGTGTCCACAGGATCAATTATACCATCGTCCCACAGTCTGGAGGTACTGTAATAAGCAGAACCTTCATGCTCGTATTTTTCAAGAATTGTATTTCTGAGTTTTTCTCTTTTAGCTTCACTCATGGTTTCACCTTTGGCTTTTAGTTGTTCTTCCTTTACTGTAATTAACACACCAGCAGCCTGTTCGCCTCCCATTACCGATATTTTGGAGTTGGGCCACATGAACAGAAAACGAGGTTCGTAGGCTCTTCCAGCCATGGCATAATTTCCAGCACCAAATGAACCACCAAAAACGAGCGTAAACTTAGGTACATTTGCATTAGCCACGGCATGGACAAATTTAGCCCCGTCCCTGGCAATTCCCTTGTGTTCATATTCTTTACCCACAATAAATCCAGTTATATTTTGTAAAAACAAAATAGGAATGTTTCGTGAAGTGCATAATTCAACAAAATGGGCTCCCTTTAGCGCTGTTTCAGAAAATAGTACCCCGTTATTGGCAATAATTCCTATGGAATATCCCATAATTCTCGCAAAACCTGTGACCAGGGTAGGAGCATAGTTGGCTTTAAACTCCTGAAATTTACTACCATCCACAATTCGCATAATAATTTCGCGCGAATCGACCTGTTTCTTTAAATTTATTGGTGCTATTCCGTATAATTCCCTCGGATCATAGCATGGTTCTTCTACAGGAAGACGTTCCATTTCTTGTTTATTATTGTTTTTGATTCCTTCAAAAATATTTCGACAAATTTGCAATGCATGGTGGTCATTTTCAGCAAGATGATCTGCAACTCCAGAAATGCTGGTGTGAACAATGGCGCCTCCTAATTCTTCGGCACTTACTTCTTCCCCCGTGGCAGCCTTCACCAAGGGTGGCCCTCCAATAAATATGGTTCCCTGATTTTTCACAATGATGGTTTCGTCACTCATGGCCGGAACATAAGCCCCGCCAGCAGTGCATGAACCCATTACAATAGCTATTTGTGGTATTCCTGCAGCTGACATTCGGGCCTGATTAAAGAAAAAACGCCCAAAATCGTATTTATCCGGAAAAACATTGGCTTGTTCTGGAAGAAAAACACCACCTGAATCTACCATATATACACATGGTAAATGATTTTCCATGGCAATTTCCTGGGCACGAACGTGTTTTTTTATGGTTTCCTGAACATAAGTACCTCCCTTAACAGTGGCATCATTAGCTATAATCATACATTCATTACCTTGTATTACACCAATTCCTGTGACTATACCTGCTGAAGGGAAGCTATCATTATATAATCCATTGGCTGCCATAGTAGAAAGTTCTAAAAATGGGGTATTCCTGTCAACTAATAGCTCAATACGCTCTCTGGCAAGCAACTTGCCTCGTTCAATATGTAATTTTACCGATTTACTTTCACTACGATCTGTTACAGCTTTTAGCTTTTGTCGAAAGGTTTCTAGTATATTATGGTAGGCCTTTTTGTTTTCAATAAATTCGGTTGAATTGACATCAATTTTTGTTTCTAATTTCTTCAAAGTATTAGGTTTAAGGTTAATTTAAGCAAGCATTAAAAATGCATAAATTTGCACAGCTTCAATAATTCAAGATTATTCAGTAGGTTCATGAGACCAGTTTTCATTTATAGTAAGGAACTCTGGTCTTAAAATTTACTCACATTGTTAGAGAATAAAGTCTTTCACCTTGAACATTATATTTTTATTGATTGCCTTGATAATATTGCTTTAAATGTAGCAAATTTTCTTAAATATTGAAAGTTGCTAATGATTGTAATATGAATAATTTAGATAGTTTGCACCTGAATTTAGGGGAGGGAACGATCTGGCTTAAAATCAGAAAATTTTATTATTTAGAATACAATCTAATTCAAATTTTATAAATAATTTTTATCGTATATTCATCTCTTTCTTTTTTATGAACTATTAGGGCATTTAGTTGTTTTCAGATTGACATGTTATACTATAAAACTATGAATAATGGATAAAGTACTGATTCTTTTTGCTCATCCCAGACTGGAAAAATCAAGAGTTAATCAGATGTTAATTAAGCATATACCTCAAAGAAGTAACATTACTTTTCATGATTTATATGAGCGATACCCTGATTTTAATATTGACATTGAATATGAGAAGGAATTATTGTCTACACATCAGATTATTATTTGGCAGCATCCATTTTATTGGTACAGTGCGCCTGCCTTGTTAAAACAATGGATTGATTTAGTTTTGGAGTTTCAATGGGCTTACGGACTCGGAGCAGATGCATTAAAAGACAAAGTAATACTTAATGTGATTACCACTGGTGGTGCCAGAGATTCTTACGAAAAGTCCGGACATAATAGATTCACTGTCAGTGAATTACTTCGACCTTTTGAACAAACTGCCCGATTATGTAAAATGATTTATTTGCCGCCGTTTACAGTGCAGGGAACACATCGCCTAACTGATGGTGATTTAGAGAAATTTGCCAATCAATATGATATTTTGCTCCAAAAATTATCTGGTGAGGATGTTAACTATATGCAGCTTCAGAAACTGGAACTGATGAATGATATTTGTGTTTTATCTAAACAAGAATAACTATGGATGGATTCTTATTTCAAGCAATGATATATCTTGCTGCTGCAGTAGTTTGTGTGCCAATTGCAAAAAAACTTGGCATGGGTTCTGTTTTGGGCTATTTGATGGCAGGCGTAATAATTGGCCCGTTTTTAATTGGTTTTATAGGTGATGAAGGTGAAGATATTATGCATTTTGCTGAATTTGGTGTGGTAATGATGTTATTCCTGATTGGCCTGGAATTAGAACCTAAAAAACTTTGGGCCATCCGAAAACAAATTATTGGTGTAGGAATGTCGCAGGTAGTTGGTACTACCTTAATATTTTTTGCACTTGGACTTGCTTTCAGAATGCAATGGCAGGCGGCCCTGGCAGTTTCGCTGGCACTTTCGCTTTCCTCAACAGCCATAGTTTTACAAACTTATAAGGAAAAGGGACAGTTGAACACACCAGTCGGCCAAAACTCTTTTTCAGTATTGCTTTTTCAGGATATTGCAGTTATTCCTATGCTTGCTTTATTCCCCTTATTGGTATTTTTACCAGTTGACCATATTGGACATCACACTACTTTTATTGAAAACTTACCCGCATGGATGCAAACTGTTGCAGTTCTGGTGGTAGTAAGTTCAATTGTTTTAATTGGTCGATTTGCCCTTGTTCCCATTCTAAGAATTATTGCAAAAACACATCTTCGGGAATTATTTACAGCTTCTGCGCTTCTTATTGTTGTAGGCATTGCTTTTTTGATGTACATGGTAGGATTAAGCCCTGCCTTAGGCACTTTTTTGGCTGGAGTAGTTCTTGCTAATAGTGAGTTTAAACATGAATTGGAGAGTGATTTGGATCCTTTTAAAGGTTTATTATTAGGATTATTTTTTATGGCAGTTGGTGCGTCAATAAATTTCAGGTTGATTGCCGAAAACCCAAGTCTGATAATTGGCATAACTTTAGGAATTGTGGCGCTTAAAATGACAGTGATTTTTCTTATAGGTAAAATATTTAAATATCCTGTTAATCAGAATCTTACATTCGCTATTGGATTGGCACAAGTTGGTGAATTTGCGTTTGTTCTTTTATCTTTAATAGGACAATTAAAAATACTCTCGAAAGAAGAAACAGATATTATGATGGCTATTACTGCCTCTAGTATGACTGTTACACCCCTGATTATATTGCTTAATGAAAAACTGATTCAACCAAGATTCTCAAAACAAGAGAAAGAGGATAGTAAAACTGATGTAATTAATGAAAGCAACAAAGTAATTATCGCCGGGTTTTCTCATTTTGGAAGTACGATTGGTCGGTTTTTGCGTGCCAATGAAGTGGAAGCCACCTATTTGGACTATAATTCCAATCAGGTTGATTTGTTGCGCAGGCTGGGCTTTAAAGTTTATTATGGTGATGCTACTCGTGCCGATTTACTTGAATCTGCTGGTGCTTCTCAGGCCAGGTTATTAATCATAGCCATAGACTCTCCTGAAACCAATTTTGAGCTGGTAAAAACGGCTAAAAAACATTTCCCTAATCTTGAAGTAATGGTCAGGGCCAGAAACCGAATGGATGCTTATGAATTACTCGACCTTGGTATTGATAATATATATCGCGAACATTTGGATACTTCAATTCAATTGGGAGTGGACGTATTGAAAAAACTTGGAACAAGAGCTTATTCTGCTCACAGGGCGGGTCAAAACTTCAAAAATTATGACGAATCAGCCATGCGTGAACTTTATAAACACCGGCATGATAAAAAAGTATATCTCTCTCAAGTAAGACAGCAAATTCAAATTCAGGAAGATCTTTTGCAAACAGATATAGCCAGCCAGCCTAATTTAAATGACCATGCCTGGGATGGAGAACATTTGAGAGAGATAATTACAAAAGATACCAAATAGTTGATTATTAGATAGTTATTATTAAGATAGAGAAACAAAAAATGTTTTAGAAATAAAAGAAAAAAGCTCAAATTTGTGGATTAATTAAATCAATTTAATCCTAATTAAAATGCGGTCTTTGTTCAAATTTCTATTAGTCTCTTCAATTCTTTTTTTATTCTTGCAGTGCGCTTCAGAAGATGAAAATAGTGACGAAAACAATTTCGAATATCTGACTGGGAAAGATGGAATTTCTGCAGCAGACACCTTTCAATTAAAGACTTTTGATGTTTCTACTTTCGTAATTCCTGATTTTATTCCTGCAAATACTTTTCCCTATTATGAAAATGAAAAATGGGGCTTTGCAAACAAAGGTGGCGAAATTGTAATTCCCTGTCAGTATGACAAATGCGGATTTTTTTCAAATGGAGTTGCCTGGGTTGAGAAAAGCGATAAGTATGGAGCAATAAATAAAAAAGGTGAGCTCATCATTGATTACATCTATGATGGTGTCGGACAGCATAAACGAGGAGTATTACCTGTTAAACGAGATTTTCTATGGGGTTTTGTTGATACTACAGGTAAACAATTACTTCCTTTCTTATTTGAGGACTTCGAACTCTTTGATAACAAGATACACGTAAAACAAAACAGGCAATGGGGAATTGTCGATCGCAAAGGCAAACAAATTATTCAACCCATTTATAATAACAATTTTGAATTTGATAATGGTCTGGCAATAGTGTCCAGGCGGGACAAAAAAGGAGTAATTAATCAAAAAGGACAAGAAGTAATTGATTGTAAGTTTGATTATGTTGAAAAAGTAAATGATTCTTTATTTATTGTGGGTATTTATAAATCCTATAATAATCACCAATTTGGATTAATGAATGTTGCTGGTTCTACAAAAATACCAGTTATCTATAAAAAAATGCAAAATGTTGTTGGTCAGGCAATTATTGCCGGCTCAAACAACGATTTTGGTTTACTAAGTTACAATAATGATACATTGATTGATTTTGTATATGCCGATTTGAAGTCGGGAAATACAAATTTACTTGCAGCCAAAAGAAGCGGACAGTGGGGCTTTATTGATCTTCGTAATAATACAATTATCCCTTTCGATTATCAGGATGCCGGGCCATTTATTAATCAATTGGCTATTGTTGCAAAAAGTTCAAGTTATGGAGTAATAAATAATAAAAATGAAGAAATAATTTCAATTTCATTTAATAAAATAACAAAAGTTGATCAGCAAATATTTAAGGTGGAAAAAAGTTCAGGTTATGGTTTTTATAGTAGCGAGGGCAAACCGCTTACTGAACTAGAGTACGATTATCTTGATTATCATGCTTATGAAGATTATACAGGGTATCGTGAGGAGGAAATGGATTTTGGCACTTTTGTTAATGGATATGCTATTGTTGGGAAAATTGGAAGAGTAGGAATGATTAACACTAAGGGGGAAGTGGTTGTTCCTCTTAAATACCACCATCTTACTCCATTTGACAGAAATGGAATTGCAGTTGCAAATTTTAAGGACAGAAAACTACTGGTTAATTCTAAAGGAAGTGAACTTACTGAAGCAAAATTTGAGAACATACTACTTGATGCTACCAGTGGCTACTATTACACCCTAAAAAAGTTGCCCTATTTAAAAAACGAGAAAAAGTATGAGCACGATATCAATGTCGGATATTTCGATTTTGATGGATTTTATTATGGTAAATCGCCATATGATAACATTCATTATCCTACAGAACAAGAAATTATTGAAGCAATAAGAGCTGAATACCAGGTGATTATGAAAACTGAAAAATCCAGAAAATATGAGCATGGCTTGTTAGATAATGGATTAAAAGGAAGTTATTCTGAGCAGCGGTTTGTGGTAAACGATTTGGCCAACAAAACAAGATACGAATATTATTACCATGATGATTTAAACCGCTATGGCCCGTTTTTTATTTTTACTATTGACAATAGTGGAGGAAGCAAAAAGGAAAATCGTTTTTATTATCAGCATGGAAAAATAGTCCGATGGGTTGGCCCTGATGGCAAACAATTACCTGTAAGTGATGCTTTGTATTGTCCTGAAGAAGAGCGTCATATGCAGGCAAGACGTCATTTGATAATGTTCAATAACGCAAAGTCGCTCAAGAATTTATCCAATAATTCCAGGGTGAATAAAATTGATGCCCTCTGTAAAAAAATTAGCAATGATATTTCGGCTGGATTATATAAGAAGGGCGATACAGACAATCACATGATGGGTGAATATACTTCATCACATGAAACATATCTTGATAAAAATGGAAAAATGATTTATGAGCACTCAAGTCAATCTGATGAAGGTGGGAGCAATATGAATGAAAAGTTCTTTCAAGCTGGAATACTTTTTAGGGAATATAATGAAAATAGTTATTATCAATTAACAGAACAGGATAGAAAAGCTGGTTGGTATCCTGACTCTTATAACATTACAGTATATTATTATAATGGTGATGCTTTTCGTTCTTATAAGACCAATGCAGGAATTGAGGAGATTGAGAATTTGTAATATTCGTAATATGTTATAAATTAATTGATTACCATGAATTGCTTAAGCCAGTTTTATAAGTTTTTAAAGCTCTTTCCCTGGCTATTTTATGATCTACAATTGGAGGTGGATATGATGCAGTTCCAAATTCCGGTATCCAGCGTTTAATATAGATCAAATCAGGATCAAATTTTTTTAATTGTTCTATTGGATTGAATATTCGAAAATAGGGCGTTGCATCACAACCAGTGCCGGCAGCCCACTGCCAGTTTCCGTTGTTTGAAGATAATTCATAGTCTAAAAGTTTTTGAGCAAAATAAGCTTCACCCCAACGCCAATCAATCAATAGATGCTTGCATAAAAAACTGGCTACTACCATTCTAACCCGGTTGTGCATGTATCCTGTTTCATTCAATTGCCGCATGCCTGCATCCACCATCGGATAACCAGTTTGGCCATTGCACCATTTTTCAAATTCAACGGGGCTGTTTCTCCATTTTATTCCATCATATTTTAGTTTAAAACTCTCATTGACTACACGTGGGAAATGAAATAATATTTGCATAAAAAATTCGCGCCAAATCAACTCACTCAAAAAAATATTATCTGCAGGAGTTAATTTTGAAATGATTTGTCGGACACTTACCGTACCAAAGCGTAAATGAGGACTAAGATAACTTGTTCCATCTTCTGCAGGAAGATCCCGGATTGAGCCGTATTCAAAGATTCTTTTCAGGGAATAATCTTTTACTTTAATTTTAGATTTTTCAAAACCTAGTTTAGAGAGTGTTGGTAAGGCCTGATTAAATTCTAAGAAATTTTTAAACAAACTCGATTCAAATGTTCCCGGATATTCCTTTCCAAAACGTTCCAACCATTTATTTTTATAGGGAGTGAATACGGTGTATGGGGTTCCGTCTGCTTTTACAATTTCATTTTCTTCAAAAATCACCTGGTCTTTATAATTGAAGAATTCAATTCCGTTTTTTATCAGCAAGGATTTAATTATAGAATCCCTTTCGCGGGCATAAGGCTCATAATCTTTGTTGATAAATACTTTAGCAATATCGTATTTTTCAATTATTTTTTCCCATATTTCTAAAGGATCTCCAGGCAAACATAACATTGAACTTTTAAATTTATTTAGCTCATTATTAATTGATTGAAGATCTTGATATATGAAATTTAATCGGGCATCATTTTTAGGCAGCTCCTTTAAAATATTTTGATCAAAAATAAAAACTGGTAGTACTTTGAATCCTGATTTTAAGGCAAAATGCAAGGCTGTATTATCAAAAAGGCGTAAATCACGGCGGAACCAAAATATTGAAATTTTCATCTTATTAATTTATTTATCAACCCTGTGAACACAATTCCATGAAAAGGATATACCACAAACCAATAAAGCCTGCCCCAAATTCCTTTTGGCCGGAATGTAGCGGTTTGATATAAGGTTTCACCCTTAATTTTGAATTCGAGCCATGCTTCGCCGGGGAGTTTCATTTCTGCAAATAACAATAAGCGACCTTCCTTTCTATCTGAGTATAAAACACGCCAAAAATCAATAGCATCGCCCATTGATACTTCATCAACATGAGTTCTGCCCCTTCTTAAACCAACACCCCCAAATATCCTGTCAATAAATCCCCTGAATTTCCAGAGCCAGTTTGCATAATACCAGCCGGTCTCACCTCCAATTCGCCAGATTTTCTCTTTTGTTTCTGCTTCATTGGCAAATTTTCTTTTTCTTTTATCAAAATAACATCCATGAGTAGGAACATTTAGAAAATCTGATAAATTAACATCTAAGATACCACTAACCATAGAATCTTTCCAACTGGAAATAATTTGCTGGCCTTCAATTTTCAGTAAGGTTCTTTTTAGTGCTTCCTGATATGCGATGGGCTCTATATTTAAAATGGAGTTTAAATCATTATTTCTGCAAACAACTTCTACTTTCATGCTGCTTACTAATGCTATTGCCAGCTTGTACGAAGTAGAAGTGACAAAATAAAGCCAATAAGAAGAAAGTTTAGGTGTCATTATGGGAATAGTGTAAATATATCTTTTCAGACCTCTGGCCTTTGCGTATCCAAGTAGCATTTCTTTGTATGAAATAATGTCTGGCCCACCAATATCGTAACTTTCATCATAAACCAACGGGTTTAATAAAGATATTGACAAAAAGCTTATAACATCATGTATGCCAATAGGTTGACATTTTGTATTTAACCACTTTGGCGTAACCATTATTGGAAGTTTTTCAACCAAGTCCCTGATTATTTCAAACGAAGCACTTCCTGAACCAATAATAATCCCTGCCCTTAATGTGGTAAAGTGATATGTACCTTTTGTCAATTCATTTTCAACCGCTTTTCTTGAAGTCAAGTGCTTTGACAGGGCTACTTCATTAACAATTCCGCTTAAGTAAATAACGTGCTGCACTTTTGTTTTGGTTATTGCTAACCTGAAATTGCTTGCAGAAAGCAATTCAAGTTCTTCATAATTGCTCGAAGTTGACATAGAATGCATTAGATAATATGCAGCGTCTATGTCATTAGGAATATTGCTGAGTGTATTTTCATCCAAAAAATCAACTTCAATAATATCTATACTTTTAACAAGTGAAGGTGGAGGTGTAAAGCGGTTTGTATCCCTTACACAACAAACTATTGTATGTCCTTTACTAACAAGTTCAGGAAGAAGACGTTTGCCAATATAGCCGGTGGCTCCGGTCAGGAGTATTTTCATTTTTTTAAATTAGATATTCACAAGTTACAACAATAAAACAACTGAAAAGCGGTTTTGTTTAACTGCTATTTTTCTATCATAATTATTGTGATAAAAATTATCAGAAGTTTTTATATCAAGATCATTCGTCTCACAAGTATTTAAGAGTCTGATTGATGTCATTCCTTTTTAGCATCATTGGTGATGCTAACTCTTGATCTTGGTAAACTATCGGGGTAGTTTTCCTGTAAAAATTTTATTAAATGTTCTCTTAGATAAACCCTTAAATCCCAGGCTGATGAAGAGTCAGGAGAACTTACCAGCACCCGTATTTCAACCGTTTTTTCAGTTGCATCGGTTACCTGGATTACATTCGTTTTTCTATCCCAATATTCACTGTCCTGCAATAAACGGGTTAATTCCTCACGGATTTTTTCAAGCGGAACATTGTAATCGGTATAAATATAAACGGTACCTAATATTTCGGCAGTAGTTCTTGTCCAATTCTGAAAAGGTTTTTCAATAAAATAAGTGCTTGGTAAAATAAGTCTGCGCTGATCCCAGATTCTTACTACCACATAAGTCAAATTAATTTCCTCAATTCGTCCCCATTCGTTCTCAACTACAACAACATCATCTAGTCTAATAGGTTGTGTAAGTGCTAATTGAACTCCTGCCAGAACCCCTCCAATAACTTTTTGGGCTGCAAAACCCAGGATAATTCCAGTTAGTCCGGCTGAAGCAATAATGCTGACACCAATTTTTCGAATTGCACTAAAGGTCATCAGAATCAGGGATATAGACACAATCAGAATTATAAAGACTAAAATCCGTTCTATGATTTTAAACTGGGTGTATATTTTTCTTGCTTTTAGGTTGTCTTTTTGTTCAATATCATACTTTTTCAACACAAGGTACTTAATCAAACGCACCAGGCGAATTGATATCATGGCAAAATTTAATATAATTAAAATGGTGAGTATTTTATTGGCAACTGCTGCAACCTCTTCAGGAACAGTTGTAAATGTAAATGGCAGCCACAAGGCAATAATACTTATTAAGAGTAAAACTGGTATTTGTAAATTTTTTCGAAACACATGGTGAATTTCATTGTTGGATTTTCGTTCTATTTTTTTTACTAAAAATTTAATAATCTGATAGATTGTAAAAAGAACTCCAAAGGTAGCAAGTACTCCAATAGCATAGCTTGCAATGTCTTTCAATGGGAAATCTAATGAGAAATTAAAAGGGCTAAAAAGTGTAAGCATATTTTTTTATTTGATTGTTGATTTAATTTTTCTGAAAATAGAATAATACTCATATAAAGCAGAGCGCTTATTCAAAAAGAAAAGAATGACTCTAAAGTTTATAAAATAGGCAATTTTAATATGAAAAGAAAATAAATGTTTGAAAGTCAACTGTTATCCCATCTAGATGTGAGGTTAAAAAGTAATATATAGTGTTTTTTTTAATTTTTAATTGATCTATTTTAATAATTGCTCTTTGGTTTATTGGGAGTACTAATTGATTTTTTGTTCTAAATGCTGTATGACAAAGAAGAAATAATTAAAAACCTGAGAATAAATTCTGGTATAATCAATACTTAAGCCTATGGTTAAACGTAAAACAAACAATATGATAGGAGTAGTCTGTTTTTATAAAACAAGTCCTGCTATGATTAATGCAACAATTGCTAATATTGCTATATAAGCAATAGGATTTGCAAAGTTTAATGTCCATCCAAGCATTGGGTTATATTTGGGAACTGAGAATCGTGGATCTTTAGGATTAAAATAAAATGGACCTTTCCAATTACCAGGATCTTTGTGCATGGCATCAAGCATTTGCTGATTAATTTTTGATTTCATAGTTAAATATTTTAATTTACTTTAATAAATTGATTTTCAATTTGATGTCTGTATTTATAAGCCTTTGGATTATAAAAGTTAAATTTAATATATTGCGACTGGATTTCCTAGAAAAAGCTTCACTAATTATTTGAACAGGCGGCATTATATATAAAAAAAATTGTTAAGCGGAAAGATTCGATTTATAAAAAGCGCACGTACAAGATGAATCAAGATAAAAAATTCTTATCCAAAAAGGCCTGGAATTTATCTTTATATTGCTCACTAATAGGAATATACACATCATTATCAAACACAATTCTATTACGTTCAATCATATTTACCTGTATTAAATTTACGATAAAGGAACGATGAACACGCATAAAACGATTGGCTGGCAGCTGCTGCTCGATTGATTTCATGCTCAGCAGGCTCATAACAGGTTTGGAGTTCAATAAATGAATCCTTACATATTCTCTCATGCCTTCAATGTATTTAATGTCTGATAAATTGATACGGATAATTTTGTATTCTGATTTTATAAACAAATGTTCATTATCAGATTGCAATTTTTCTGATAAGTCCTTTACATTTATAAGATATTTTTCGGCTTTATGAGCAGCTTTTAAAAAATCGTGGTAAGCAATGGGTTTAAGCAAATAATCGATGGCATCAACTTTAAATCCTTCCAGTGCATATTCCGAATAGGCTGTTGTGAAAATGATTAATGGTTTTTTGTTCAATGATTTTACAAAATCCAAACCATTTAAGTCGGGCATATTGATATCTACAAAAAGTAGGTCAATATCCTCATTGGCAAGTATTTCCATTGCATCAAAAGCACTCTGACAAGCAGCAACCAATTCAAGAAACGGCGTTTTTTGAATGTACGATTGCATTTGTTTTAATGCAAGGGGCTCATCGTCTATAGTAATGCATTTAATTTTCATTTTTATTGTTTCATGCAAAGTTCGCAAAGCATTTTCAAAGGTGCAGCGCACCGAAAACATTTGTAGAATTTAATTTGAATAATTAATTAAGGTGCAGCGCACCGAAACATAATCTATATATT